>JANPAD010000360.1:0-2012 GCA_031429735.1 Bdellovibrio sp.
CAATTAAAGTTCGACCTTAAGGATGAACGTTTTGATCAAATTCAGGCTTTTTACTCTATCAATAAAGCTTTTCAGTGGATGAAAGACCAGTTGCAGGTCAGTATCCCACAGCGAGTCGATGTGGTGGTCCACATGGGTTACCCGGAAAAGACTAATTCGGCATTTTACTATCAGAATAAGATCCGCTTCGGAAAAGGTGATGATGCGGTTTATTCAAATATTGTATCTGATCCGTCAATTGTTTATCACGAGACGTTTCACGCGCTGATTGACAGTTTGGCCCATCTGCCGTTTGAAGGCGAAGGTGGTTCAATGAACGAAGGATTCGCTGACTTTTTTGCATGTCTGATGCTGGATCGTCCTTATTTAGGCGAAGCGAGTTATCTTAAAGGTGCGTATAAGCGGAACCTAAGTCAGAGCACCAAGCTTGATGAAAAAAATGGCGGACTTTATCATGACTCTTCGATTGTCAGCAGCCTACTTTGGGAATTAAAAGAAAAGCTAGGGTTCGAGAAATCTAAAAACCTAGCCGTTGAAACTTTGATTCGCTTAAATCCTGCGAGCCAATTTACTGACTTTAATAAAAAAATATTAGAGGCCGCGCAGGTTGTATTGAATGCCGATGAGCGAAATGTTCTGCAATTCTCTTTGAAAGCTCATGGTTTTGCCAATGAATAGCCTCATCGGTATTTGGATGTATGCGTCTCTTATTTATCAAGGGCAGCCCATTCCGCGACCGAACCCTGCACTGCAAATGTATTTTACCTTTGAAAGTAACAGCATGAATGAGATTTTTTATTACCGCACCGGCGAAAACGGATTTTGCAAACGAAAAGCCACCTATCATGTGGAGCAAGATCAGATTATTCAAACAGTCATTTCGCTCGACGAGAATAATGCCGATTTTTGCGGACAAGACACCGACATGCAAATCGGCAATGTCTCGAAAACAAAATTTGAAATTATCGATGGCTCGCTGAAACTTTTTTTGCCTTTGGGCGATGAAACACTGATTTTTGTCTGGAGTCGCACCGATTCCTTAGATTTGACGAATTTAAAAACAGCGAACTAGACCTAGACCCAGTCGTAAACAGAGCCCAAAAATCCGATAAATACTTATGCAAAAAACTCATCGTATCATTTCGGATTACTACCAATTAGATGACAAAAACCGCGCCGAAGCAATTGACCTTCTGATCGGCGAAAAAACCTCGGATGCATCGCGCGAGCTCATCTCGATTTACCAAAACTGCGAATGGCGTGAAACAAAGCTGCAGATCTTAAAAGGTCTTCAGAATTTTAACAACCAACGGGCGTTGCAGTTCTTGTTTAAGATTGCTCTTGATAAAAAAGACTTGCCGTTGAGTGAGGCGGCGGTGGAGTCCTTGTCAAATACTTCAAGTCCGTTAGCGCAGCGGTTTTTGTTTCAGCTGTACATGCGCGGGCCGGATTATATCAAAAACGCCGCAATCAAAGCTGTTGCGAAACATCCGACAGCCCAATTGGGTGAAGTGTTTTTAGAAAACCTCGAAAAAACTCTGCAAGACGGTTATCTTTCCACTTCTAAAAACTTGATTTTAAGCTTAGGTGAAACGCGCGACCATAAAGCGATTCCTAAGCTGCTGAGTCTTCTAGCAAGTCAACATCCGGCCGAAATCAAAGTAGCGGCGGTGGTCAGCCTGGGCAAATTACTCAGGAGTGCGGATAAACTTTCGCAGTATGAAGATCAGTTTAAAAAAGACCCGATTGCTCAGCAGCTTTATACAAATTCAGTGAATCAAATTCAGTTTCGCAACCAATGGAAGCTTGAAGACTATCTTGAAAAGTATTTTTTAAATGAACACTTCCATCCGGCTATTTTAAATGAAATCAGTTCGTTTGATTTTACCCAGATTAAGGCAGCGCTTGAAGCTTATGCAGACACGAGCCTCTTAACCAAAAAATTAGCGCTGCTGTTTCAAACGAGCCGTGAAGCGGTTGTGATTAGCGAAACGGCCGAGGCCGAACAGCAA
>JANPAD010000361.1:0-3047 GCA_031429735.1 Bdellovibrio sp.
TGAGCTCCTTCACATTAAAGACTTTTTCATTGGGTTTTTTCAGAAAATTGATCATGATGAGATTCTACCTGAATTTTTGAATTTTTGAATCAAAGAAATGAAAGAGATCCGTATGAAAAAATACATTATGGCGATAGACCAGGGCACGACAGGTTCGACCGTACTTTTGATTGACCAGCAAGGCCATGTCGTATCGAAAGCGAACGTTGAATATAAGCAAATTTACCCAAAGCCGGGTTGGGTCGAACATAACCCCGCCGATATCTGGAATTCTGTCGAAGAAGCCGGGCAAGAAGCTCTTAAAAAAGCCGGCGCCCTCCAAGACGAAATCATGACGATCGGTATAACCAATCAACGTGAAACGGTTATCGCCTTTAAGAAATCGACCGGCGAGCCTTTGCATAATGCCATTGTCTGGCAATGTCGCCGCACCACTCAGCTTTGCGAAAAATTAAAAAAAACTTGGTCAAAAAAAATTAAGGTTAAAACCGGTTTGGTCTTAGACCCGTATTTTTCAGGTTCGAAAATGCGCTGGTTGATTGAAAACGTTCCGGCTGTCCGCGCGGCGCAAAAACAAAACGATTTAGCCTTCGGTAACATCGATACATTTTTAATGCTGAAGTTAACCGGCGGGCAAACTTACGCCACCGATGTCAGCAATGCGTCTCGCACAATGCTGATGGATTTAAAGACCGGCCAATGGGATGCCGAGCTGATGAAACTTTTTAAAGTCAGGCCATCTGAGTTGCCTGAAATTAAATCCTCGTCAGGTTTTTTCGGCAAAACTTCGCAGCAAGTGTTCGTGGCGGCGCACACGCCCATCACGGGTGTGGCCGGTGACCAGCAGGCCGCCCTGTTCGGTCAGACCTGTTTTTCGGAAGGCGAAAGTAAATGCACCTTCGGTACCGGAAGTTTTATTTTAATGAATACCGGCGCAAAAATGCTGAAATCTAAATCGGGATGTCTCACCACGGTGGCGTGGCGTTTGGGTGATGGTAAAATGCAGTATGCCCTTGAGGGCGGCGCCTTTATTTGCGGGGCAGCGGTCGGATGGTTGCGTGATGGCTTAGGCATCATTTCAAACAGCTCTGAAGTTGAAGCCCTCGCGGCCCAGGTGCAAACCAGCGATGGCGTCGAGTTTGTACCGGCCTTAACCGGCTTAGGTGCGCCTTACTGGAAGGCCGAGGCCCGCGGGCAAATCACCGGGCTGACTCGCGGGACGACAAAGGCGCACATTGCGCGCGCTACTCTTGAAGCGATGGCTTTACAAAACGCAGACATTCTTTTTGCCATGCAAAAAGATTTGAATAAAAAAATGAAACGCCTGCGCGTTGATGGTGGGGCGGCTCAGAATAATTTATTGATGCAGCTTCAAGCCGATTACTTGCAAACTTCGGTGGATCGTCCGGTGCAGGTTGAAACCACGGCTATCGGCGCTGCTTATTTAGCAGGTCTTGGTATCGGTCACTGGAAAAATTTAAACGACATACGTGAAATCTGGAGAAAAGAAAGCGAATTTAAACCGTCTCAAAATAAAAAAGCCGTCTTCAACAGACGGCTTTCGTGGCTTAAAGCCATTAAAAAAGTGCAGATGTAACTATTTGGTATCAGCGGCTTCAGCAGATGCTTCTTCAGCAACGACTTCATCACCAATTAAAAAGTGAGTCGCTTGACCCATCGGTTTTTCAGTTAAACCGAGGATTGATTTTTTCTCACCGTATTCTGTGCGCATATTTTCGATAACGCCCATTTTCGTGATTTTGATTTGAGTAATTTCAACAAGACCGAATTTTTCACCCCAGTCTTTAGGATCTTTATATTTCCAGGCACTTAAATTCACTTTAAGAGCGCTTTGAGTTTTAATGTCAGTCTCTGTGCTTAATTGTTTCAAAGCGCGCACATATGTTAAAGATACGATGTCAGCGCCGTCATATGCATTTGATATCACGACATCAGGAACAACACGCATAACTTTAATCACCATATTGCCGTCATCATTTTTAACAATCGCGAAGGCTACGGCACCCGTTTTAAGGTGGGTATCTAAAACTTTTTTAGTGTCGTCATTAACAACTTTTTTAATAATCATATCAGCTTTATCAGCAATGACGATTTGCTTTAAGCCTGATTCTAATTTATCCACGTCAGCTTGTTTCGAAGAGACGTAAAGAACTTTAGTTTGTGCTTTTGAATCAGCGGTTATTTCGTTGATATCCGCCACCGCAACAACGTTGCTCGCGATTTTTTTATCAAGCTCAGCGGTACGCTCAGCAGCCTTATTACAGCTGGTCGCTGCAATGGCGAAAGCGGCTAGTACTACAAGTTTATTGATTTGTTTCATTTTATAACCCATCCCTTTATTAAATGCTGAGGCCTAAACCGACAGAATATGTTGAATTTTCTTTATCATCAAATTTGATCGCATTCTCGTAGTTCTCTTCTTTTTTTAGAGTGTCGCCGCTGTTAGTGTGTGCAAACGAAACCGATAAAGAGTCGTTGATTGAATATTCAAGTGATTGCGAAAAAACAAACGAACCGCGAATAACGCCTTCACTTGAAAATTTCGAATCATGCTGAAAAAACAAACCAAATGAAAGCGGATCTATAATTTGATAACCAAGGCTAATTTGTTGTCTGAATCGAGATTGAGTAACGGGATCACCTTTTAAAGTTGTCGAGTAATCAGTGAAAAAACGTGACACTTGCACGCCGTAACTCGCACTGAAAGCATCTAAACCCATGTTAGCCGTGTTAAGGCTTGCGGTCAGCTTACCCGAAATTGCAAACTTTAAATTCGTATTGTCTTTTGTCGATTGCTTCAGCGGCAGACCAACAGTCGTCGAGGGACCTAATTTAATGTATTTGCCCAGTTCCCAAGCCTTACGACTTAAAGAAACGCTTGGATCAATCCACCCTGAATCTGTTGAATCAGTTAAAGTTTGATCATATTCCCAATAGGTAGACAATCTGTAACCATCTCCGAATTTCATAGATGGAGTGAAACCGTAAGCCAAAGATTCGCTTCTTGATTTTATACCGTCTTTGTC
>JANPAD010000362.1:0-11569 GCA_031429735.1 Bdellovibrio sp.
AGGTTTGATCGGCTCACTGATTGTCGGCATCATGACCCTTAAATCCATTTCGCAATCGTATAACATTCCGTTGATCGGTGTTAATCATCTTGAAGGCCATTTGGTGGCTCCTTTTTTAAGTGACGACCAATATCAGCCGCCGGTTGATTTTAATTATCCTTACATTGCTTTAGCGGTCAGCGGCGGGCACAGCAGTTTGTATTGGGTGAAAGCTTTCGGCGATTACACGGTGATCGGCTCTACAAAGGACGACGCCGCCGGCGAAGCCTTTGATAAATTCGCCAAAATGGTGGGCTTAGGTTACCCGGGCGGTGTGCAGGTTGACCGGCACTCGCAACTGGGGCTTAAAAACAAGTATGATTTTCCGCGCAGTTTGACGTCTGAAAATAATCTGATGATGAGCTTCAGTGGGCTCAAGTCTTCGGCGCAAAGATTAATAGAAAAAATGTCGCCTGAACAAAAGCAGGCCGAACAAAACGATCTCTGTGCATCTTTTCAAGAAGCTATTGTCGATGTTTTAGTGGATAAAACCCTCAAAGCGGCGAAAAGATTTAAGTGCAATAAGTTGGTCATCACCGGCGGCGTTAGCGCAAATAGCCGTTTGCGTGGGCGTATGAGTGAACTTTCGAAAAACTATCAGATCGTCATTCCGCCAATGCGTTACTGTACTGATAATGCGGCTATGATCGGATACGCCGGCATTATGCGTTTGAATAATGGCGAAAGAAGTGGATTGAACTTAGGCCCGTCTTCACAGCTCATGGAAACTGATTTTAAATACGATTTACAATAGAGGACGAATTGACTGCATCCGAACGCCTGAATAAAAGAATAGACGAGCTGCAAGTTTTCGCTAAGAAAGCTTTGGGGCAGAACTTTCTGATTTCGGACGGCGTGATCAATCAAATTATTAAAGCAGTGGCGCTTGAAAAGCCGCAAAAGTTGATCGAAATCGGACCCGGGTGCGGCGCCTTAACTGATTTACTTCTGGAAATGAAAGTGGAAGATTTGACGCTGATTGAACTGGATCGACAGTTGGCCGAATTCTGGCGCACGCAAGGTCAAAACGTTATCGAAGTCGACGCCCTACGCATGGATTGGAATTTTTCGCCCGATCATATGCTCGTCAGCAACTTACCTTACCAAATTTCATCATCTCTTGTGATTGACCGAAGCCTTGATGTAAAACCGCTTAAAGCCATGGTACTGATGTTTCAAAAAGAAGTAGCGCAACGAATCCGTGCGCAAGCTCAAACCGAACACTACGGCATGTTGTCGGTCATCGCCCAGGAGTTTTGGACCATCGAAACAGTCTGCGATGCGGGCCCACGAGACTTCAAACCGGCGCCCAAAGTATCAAGCCGGGTTCTAAAATTTAAGCCTCGGGACAGCAGCGTTCAGAACCGTGAACAATACCTGAGCTTCGTTAAAAGCTGTTTCAAGCAAAGACGCCGCGTCTTAACTACGAATTTAAACGCTTTAAGCGCCGACTACGACCGCCAACGCTTGCCTCATTGGTTTATTCAGCATAAAAAATCAGATAAGGCCCGTGCCGAAGAGTTGAGTCCGACCGAGATCAACTCACTTTACCACGCGTTGAAGGTATAA
This sequence comes from Bdellovibrio sp., assembly GCA_031429735.1. Taxonomy (GTDB): domain Bacteria; phylum Bdellovibrionota; class Bdellovibrionia; order Bdellovibrionales; family Bdellovibrionaceae; genus Pseudobdellovibrio. The sequence goes on from JANPAD010000362.1 coordinate 1,609, forward strand.
AATGGCAGCTCCGAAATCTGGAATTCTCCTGATCCAAGAAAACAAATCTGCCCGCCACGAGTATCACATCGTTGAGACTTTTGAGGCCGGTCTTGTTTTGACGGGCAGTGAAGTGAAATCAATCCGCCAAAAGACAATTCAGATTAAAGATTCGTACATTGCTTTTAAAGGCAGCGAAGCCTTTTTGCAAAATTCGCACATCAGCGAATACAAATCCAGTAGCTATAACAACCATCACCCTGAACGTCTGCGTAAAATTCTTTTAAACCGTAACGAGCTGGACGAAATCTTCGGTGCCTTGCGCGAACGCGGTTTAACCTGTGTGCCGCTTAAAATCTATTTTAAAGCGGGAAAAATCAAACTTGAAATCGCTTTGGTTAAGGGTAAAAAACTTCATGACAAGCGTGAGGCCATCAAAAAACGCGATGTCGACAATCAACTGCGACGGACCAAGCAGGCATCCAGATAATATTTGTGCATTACAGCTAGGTTCGCTATCCTAAATGTATGAAACGAAGCCAAATTTATTTTATTTTTTCAGCTCTTCTGATGCTGGCCTCTTGTCAGTCAACACCTGAAGCCGGCCAGTCCACCGATACCACTCACATTGATCCGAAATACAGTGTGGCGCAGGATCGTTCTGAGTTTGAAAAGCTGCGTGCCGAAATACCGGTCGAAACGCGCCACCAAAACGACGAAAAAGCACTGATTGCCGAACTGACCGGCGAAGTTAAATACGCTCCTGAGCAAGCCCGTGAAAAATTTCAGAATGTCGTTCGAAAAAAACGAGAACTTTTTAATCGAGATCTGCAAAAAACTCGCGATCAATTTAATAAAGCCGAAAAAAAAACTCGTGATGAGTATTTGGCTAAGTTAAAAGAAGAGCGCGAAGAATTTTTAAAACGCCGAGTTGATTCAGAAAAACGCAGCGAGTTTTTTGCTGAACAAGACGAAAACCGCCGTAACTTTTTTGCCGAACAGCGCGAAAAGCGTGAAGAGTTTGAATCCGACACACGTGAAAAACGTAAAACCTTTGATGACTATATCAAAGAGCGTAACGACACGTTCAATGCCGAAATGAAAGACTACACCATTCGCTATAACGAAAAGCTCAAAGCCGAAAAAGCAGCTCAAGAAGAATCGAACTAATGCTGGGGCTGGCGCGCTATTTTCTATACTTGGGTTCAACAGGCTTCGGTGGGCCACTGGTTCTAATTGAACTGATGCGCCGACAATACGTGATCAAAGAACAAAAAATAAGCGCCGTTGAATTTGATCAGGTCTTTGCCTTGGTTAAAGCCATGCCGGGCCCGGTCGCTTTTCAAATGGCCGTTTTTTTAGGGCAGCGGTTTTTTGGCTTTCGGGGCGGACTGGTTGCGGGCGTTTGCCTGCTGTTGCCCGCATTTATTCTGATGCTTTTAGCCGGGCTTTTTTATACCTCGTTTGTACAGATTGAAGCCGTTAATACCGTTATGCGCGGCCTCTTGTATGCGGCTTCGGCGGTTATTCTTTTCAGTCTTAAGAATTTAATTTTTACGAACAAAAAGTTTTTTTTGTTCTGGTTTTTTTTAGGTCTTAACTTGCCATTATTTTGGTTTCATGTTTTGCCCGAACCGGCACTGATCATTTTATTCGGGCTGTTGGCTGTGGTCGCTGGCCGCATGCGCCCCACGGCGCAGTTGATGTCGGTTTCGTTTTTGTTGGTTGATTTTGATAAAGTCGTGCAGGTCTTTAAAATTTGCGCGTACGCTGGTGCTTTCGTATTCGGCACCGGATTTGCGCTGATTCCGGTTTTAAAAACTAATTTGGTCGACTTGCATCCGTTCGTCACTTTGAAAGAATTCAATGACGGGGTGATCTTCGGCCAGATGACTCCCGGACCGATTACTATTACCACGGCCTTTTTAGGTTATCAGATTTCAGGTTTTATCGGTGCGCTGGCCGCAACGATCGGTGTTTTTCTGTTTCCGTTTATTCACATGGTGACGTGGTTTCCGAAGGCCATCGGTTGGCTGACAAAGCAAAGTTGGATTGTTCCTTTTGTGATGGGGGCCACATCAGCTGTGGTTGCCGGTATTGTCATGACCGTTTTACAGATGAATCTGGAATCTTTTGTTCATGCGAGCTTCTGGATTATTTTCGCGGTGACATCTGCGCGTCTGTTTTTTAGACCTAAAACTTCGGTGATCCTTATTTTTGTATTCGCGGGTTTAGCCGAATATTTACTATCAATGGTCATGAGTTAGGTTTCGTTTTTGCCACGAGACCGGCGGTCGATGAACATCAAAAGGGCGCGTATTTCATTTAGATTTTCGCCGTCGAGTCCGTCGAAGCTGGCGCCGATCAACAGTGTATCTTGTTCTTCAATTTTTTTGATGTGGCGGGCAATCATCTTTAATTTTGGAAAATCAAACTTGTCAATTTTAAGACTGACATCGAAAGAATCATCGATAGCCATTTCGATGTCAAAGGCTGCTGTGCTGATCTGACAGCCGCCCATGCTGAGGTCGCGCAGTTCAGCCTTAACGTTTTTAGCAATACCGCGGGCGTACTGAATAACACATTCTTGGCCGAGGCCGATCGGAATCGAAACCCGAAAGTCATTGCGTCTTTGCAGTTGAAAAATATCAGCGGGAACATCGATCAGATAATCTATTTTTGTGGCACGCAGGTAGGAGCTAAACATATAGATGTCATCTTTGTATCTAAATACGCATGAAATAGGTTCGTTAAAAAATTCATAAGTATGAAACTTCAGTAAACTAAAATAGTTTCCTTTAACATAATTGACATTCGTTTTAACAAATTGACTAATAATTTTTATCGTGAGGACAGTTTGATTATGATCAATAAAATCGACGAGCTCTTTATGCTCAACCTGTCCGACTCTGTTATAATAGCTGGCTGAATCCATAGTTATTCCTGTTTAATCCATGTTACTTCATTTTTGTTATGGTACAAATGGATTATTCGCGACGATCTGATTTTAAGAAACTCACGCATAATATCAAAGTCGCAAGGGCCCTTAAATTTAATCGTACACATGAAGTTTTTAACACTCGAATGGTCCTGCCAGCTTTGAACAAGCGATAGGAGACGGTCGGGAGTGCAGATAATATCTGAAAAGAGCCAGTCGCAATCTTTGTATTCTGAAGGTGCAACTTGAAACGCATCCCCTATGACGTGTTGAATATTCGAAATGCAGGCTATTTTTGGGTCTAAGGCGGCTCGGTCGACTGAGTAAACTTTTTTGGCCTGCTGACTCAACACCCATGACCATCCGCCAGGGCTAGACCCCAAGTCAATAACGCTTTGATCCGGCTTAATATGAATATACCCAAGACAAAGAGCTTCCCACATTTTCAGGTAGGCCCGATTTGGTGGAGTCTCTTTATCTTCATTAAATTCATGTCGTCCAAGCGGGTAACGCGAAGCGGGTTGTTCGCAAATGACGATCTGTCGGTCCTTTAAAATAGTCCAAGCAAAGTAGTTGAAATTAAACTGCGAAGGCACTTCGTATTTAAGTCGATTTAATTTTAAAGAGCGCAGTTCACCATGAATAGATTCGGCCAAGCTTTGGTGAAAAGGTGACGGTATAAATACTCCAAGATTTTTCTGACTTTTTAAAAGCTTGATTGCTTCGGGTTTGCTGCTGAAATCAAAAACCTTGCAGTTGGGTAGCCAATCTTGGGCCCAAACCGGTATTTCAGTTAAAGGCTCAACCATAAAAAAATGGATATCCTGCATGAGGATGTTCTTCCGCAACAAAGCGAACTCGTTGACGAGTTCGCTTTCAAATTTCAAAAATGGTATGACAATGTCAAATCTAGGCGGCAACTTTTTGAGCCGGAGATAAGAGTCCATGAGAATTGAGGCAGTTCACACAGTCGCCCCAGAACTTTTCTTTAAGATTAATTTCATTGGCGTTGAATTTTGCTTTAGGAAAACTCGAGTTATAAAAATGATCGCAGAACTGAGATTCGTTCGTCGAGCGGATGATTTTCATAAACATATTGAAGTGGATTTCAGTGAAGGACTTGTCGATCAGCATCTTTCTGAGAGCTGATTCAGGTGTCTGAACCAGGAACTGATGGATCATATTTGCGTCGTAATTGGTATTCATGTTGGGTCTCCTTAGAGAACTTATCGGACTCGACTAGACCCAACATAAATTTAATTTCGTATCAGAATGAAACTATATTTTTTCTTTTAACATCTTAGCACGGTCGTATTGATCCATATCCAAGTTTTGCTGTTGTTGCCAGTTGTTGATCAAGCTTGTGAATTCAAGCACCTGAGCCGAACTTCCGTTGCGGTCGTCGATCGACATTCCGTAAGAAGCGCCGTTCACGGTCTTCTTCACTTCGTCAGATGTGACATACTGCGTGTTGAATGAAACTGTGAAGTATTTTGCCAAGTCAGCTTTTTCTTCAGCCGTTGCGCGGTCGTTTGTATCGCCGGCCGCCGGTAATATATTCGGGTTGAATAATGAGATTAATAATGAAGGCATGTTCAAACGAACCAGTTCATCGCTGATATTATACAGATTCGTTCCACATTTTTCAGGTTGGAACAGACGTTTGAAGAGGCTGCCCTGTTGGCTTTGCGCATCTAAACCGATCAAGTTTGAGTAACAATCGTTTTCAAGAATTTCATTGAAGAAGCGGGCAAGGGATGCGGTACGAACTTCAGGTTGATCTAAAACCATTTCACGAATTGACGGAGCAATGCGCTCTGTGATTGCAGCAATACGGCTTTCACGGTTCGATTGCGCAAAGTTCAGACGGGCTTTGATTTGTTCAAACAAACCGCGTGAAAAGAAGTAATTCGTGTTCAGACTTGATTTTGTGTTCGCTTGGCTGGCTTCAGCGCTATCAGCGTCAACGATGCTGAGACGCATAGGGCCGGCGCAATCAAGAAGACCGGCATTACACATTTTAATGTAAGTGATCATCTCTTTGGCGTTTGAACGCTCTCTAGCTTCAGTATGATAAGAAAGACCGATTAGGTCATTCAAGCCGCGGTAACCGCGCGCGCGTGAAGGCTCTTGAATAATAGGGTCCGGTTGATAAACCATACTTGATACGTTGTAAACGCGTGAGTTTCGACCGAACGCATTTTCGCGGTCTAAGTTTGTGCGGTAGCCGACGATGTACTGACCCGGTTTAACAAATGTGCCTGACATTTTAATATCAACTAAATTGATGCTTTGAGCTTTATCATTAGACGACTGCAGAAGACCCGGAATTAATGCGAATTTGAAGCGGCTGCGGTTGCCGGAAACAATGTTGTTCGTCAGCAATTGATCTTTAACAACACCAGATGTGATGTCATTGCTTGCCATTTCAGAACTAGTCGTATCGATCAAACCACGGCTCAGGCTCGGATCAAGTTGAATACCTTGTTTTAAAAGGTTTTCATCACCTAAAATAGAAGGTTCATCTAAGGCCGCTAACACTTTATTTAAAACTTCACGAGCTTTTTCGTTATTCAGATCATAAGTGTAGCTAGCTAGATCAGCTTGGCCGCGGATATGGGCATCGTTATCGTAGCTTAAGAATTTAATTTTCAACAGACCTGGAATAATTTCAAAACGTGCATTAGCCGAGAGGCGTACCGCAGTTTCATCGGCATTGGCGAAGCTGATTGACAACTTATCGTCGGCTTTACGGAGCAATTTAACCGTAATTTTACCGGTAATAACCCGGCCTACTGAAGCAGAAAACGAAAGCGTACCACTGCTGCCGGCATGCAATCCTAAGAATGTCGCCTTGTCAAAAGTAACCGACGCCATATCGCCGGCATGCATTCTTTCTTTTAATTTATCTGCATCTAATTCTTTTAAATCAAGCGGCGAGAACATAAATGTTTTAAGAGCTGTATCCCAGTCGCTAAAGAAACGACCGTAAGAGAAATAGCGTTGAATGCTGCGTTCAGCTGTTAAGCCGTAACCTACGCGTGCGCTTACATAATCTTTCCATTTGTCTTGGCGTAGGTATTGACCCATATCCGGGTCAAGTACGTAGTTGTACGCAAGGCCGGTTCTGACTTGAGCTATATCACCGGCGTCCAATTTAAGATTGAGTCCTGCGCCGATTGCAATTTTTGATTTTTTAATTTCGTCTTCAACTTTTCTGCTAATTTTTTGAATGAAACTATCTGCATGCGCCGAGATAGCTAAAAATTGCGTAGCTAATAATGACGCGGCTAAAATATGGCTTACGGCTTTTTTCATAAAAAGACTCCTTAGATAAAGTTGTTACTCTACAAATAGATTTTAGTGCAATACAACAGACACAACATCTTGAGTTCAAATTGTTTATAGCCGTGCTCGCATTCAAAACTGTTGAAGTATTTGACTCAGTGACAATTTTGGATAACACCTAAGGGTTCATGAAACCCGATAAAGATCGCCCCTCAACCTGGAAAAAATATGATGCACTCAATTGCACAAATTGCCGTGCGAATTGTTGCTCGATGCCTGTTGAAATTCGAACTTTCGATCTGATCCGACTGGGCATCGCAAGTGAAGATGAAGCCGCGAACTCCGTAAAAAAAATGGCTAAAAGACTCAAAAAAGACGGGTATATCACCTCGTACCGAGAGGGAACCGAGTTTTTCATGCTGACCCAGCGCCCTAATGGCGACTGCTATTTTCTGCACCCTCAAACACGTCTTTGCACGGTTTACGAGAAGCGCCCCGACACTTGCCGGCAGTTTCCGGCCGAAGTAGGCACGCGTGTGGGCTTTTGCCCGGTCGAATATAAATAGCCCCTTTTTAACTGACTGCTCATTCTGATACGTCGATACATTCGACATCTCTTGTGACCGAAAATGACTCTTTTTGCCCATTATAGAGATGTGTCTCATAATGTCGCCTCTATATGTAATAGAGCGCTTTAGACCTGTTTTTTCTGGTATCGAATGTGCTCCTTAGGTTGGTACGAGGAGTTCTTATGAATCAATCTCTTACGCAAAATGAAAAAATGATCGCAGGCGTCCTTCTGGTCGTGGTAGCCGCCTTCTTCGGTGTTTTTTCTTTATTGAATAAAGCGACTCCACTTTCGAAAAGCATCGAAGGTTCACGTATCAATTACAAAATGGCCCGCCCTGAATCACCTTACTCTGAATACACCTTAGAAGGCCGCGAACTTGATGCTCAATATGAAGGTTTACCTGAAGAAAAAGTAAAAGAACTGAAAAAAATAGCGGCCAAAGCCAAAGTAGCAGATGCTAAAAAGAAAGAAGCCGCAAAAAAACAAGCTGAAGTTAAAAAACAAGAGGCTGTTCGTAAGGCTCAGACGGCTCGCACTCAGAAGCCAGCTCCAAAGCAATTGGCGGCTTTGAATAAAGCTAAACCGGTTACTCCGAATCCAGTGAGCAAAACGAATAATTCTGCCCCTTATTTTCAACAGGCTGACTCAAATAACGTAACCCCGGTGGCTGATAGTACAAACCAAAATAAGAAGAAATTTGCAGATTTCAGAAACATGATCTTTGCAACCCCGACACCTGAAGTGATGGGTCAAATCGTTGCGGCTTTACGTAAAGGCGATATTTCTGCGACGGAATATCAGGCTTTAGCTCAAGATTTACTGACGCAAACAGATCCTAAGTATCAAGGCATCGGATTGTTGGCCTTACGTTCGGTGCCCTCATTAGCCAGCCTTTCACAGCTGGTGCATGCGCAACCGACGCTTTCAGCGGCTTACCAAGCTTATGTTGAGCAGGCCTACTTAGCTTATTTCTACCCGCAAAACCTCAGTTATTTCTCGGCGGCTATCGGTACGAAAGACCGCGTTTTGCAAGCGAAGGTGTTAAATTTGCTGAGCGTGAACTTAGATAAACTCAGCAAAGGTGATGAAACCGTATTCGTAGATGCCCGCAACCAACGTTCGGCGGCGAATTCAAGCTTCACTCTAAGCAGCTTTGTTAGCTTAATTCCGTCGCTTAAAGTTTTGGGTGAAGCGGGAGATCAAGAATTCTCGTTGGTAGCACAGCAGATTGCAGACCTAATCGGCACCACAAACAACGTCGCTCAAAACTAATTTTGTTGGGATTTTTCAATAATGGCGGTTGTGGAACGGCCATTGATAAATTGCAGCGAGCGCACATCACCGCCATAAGACAAAACAAAATCACTTCCAGCGATTTGTTCAATCTTCCAATCGCCACCTTTAACTAAAATATCAGGTTTAACTTTTTTGATGAGATTCAGAGGAGTGTCCTCACCGAACAGAACGGTGTGATCAACCGATTTGAGCGCAGCCAAGATAGCGGCACGGTCGTTTTCATTCTGAATCGGGCGGTTGGGGCCTTTCAGCTTACTGACTGAGGCATCCGTGTTTATGCCGACAATCAGAACGTCGCCCAGTTTTTTTGCCTCTTCAAGGTAACTGACATGGCCGATATGAAGTAAATCAAAACAGCCGTTGGTAAAAACAATTTTCTTTTTTTCAGCTCGGTAAGCTTCTGCGATACTCGAAATATTTGAATCGTTAAGAACGAGTTCGATGTTAGGCATTGGGTTTGCGGTAAAGATTGGTGCCTGTGATATGGCCTGCGACGTCTTTGTTCATCAAAGATGACAACAACGGCATTGTCACGAAGCCTGTTGCAATGACCAAAACCGTTCTAAAAACTAATCGCGGAATGTAAGTGATATCATGCATGTCGATGACTTGGCCGCAGCGCTGGTCGTAAGCCCATTCGCCCGGTGTGAAACCTAAGAAAGCGCGGTTCACAATCATGTAAATAAAAGTAACACCGATGAAAAGCATACCGGTTGCAACATAAATTAATCCCGAAGTTTCAGGGTGACTTAAGTTTAAGAATAAATCCACTTTCGTGATGCTCAACATCGCGATCATGCTCATCAGAAAAGCGGCCACAATCAACATAGCATCTAAGCCTGCCGCCGCAAACAGCGGTCGCGATTTGCGGAGTTCAACGTTCATGCGTTCAGTTTCATTTAAAAAATCGATTTGGCGTTTTTGATTTAGATTTTTCAAAATTTCGTTAACAGCTGTTTGAGCTTTCGCAATTGAATCATCTTCGATCGAAGGGATATTCAAAGTCGGACGGCTTTGAGCTGTTTCCGGACGTGGAAGCGGAGTTGTAAAACCGAAGGCCGGGGCTGCGGGTTTTGCTTGTTGAGTCGGCTGTTGTTGAACAGGTCGAGGAGTCAGTCCGCCGGATGTTTGAGGTGTAATAGTAGCCGCTTGATTTTTGTTACGACGATGAAAGCCCAGACCTTCGTTGATCGGACGAAACTCAAATTCTTCAAATGGATCTTGATTATTAGTCGCCATATTTACCCCATTTTGCCGGTCTAATTACACCGTCACAGGCAGCCATTACAGCTACCTGAATAACCCGAACTCATACTTTAGGACGGAGACTAAGGTCATGCAAGCCGTTTCAACACGTAAAACTTGCGATCCTAAGGTCACTGGATCAAGGCCCAGTTTTCGCATCTCGGTGACTTCTGCTTCTGAAAAACCACCTTCAGAACCAACAATTAACCAGATATTTTGAGGGGTTAGGGCGGTGCCGTTTTTTTGCTGATTAAGAAAGTCATGAATTGGCAAAATGCTGGCACCTTCATATGCAAATAGACACAAATTTTCAGCTGAAGGGTTAATCACCTTCAGCATCGGGGTCCAGTCGATCGGTTCATGAATTTTCATCAACTCGCCACGGCCCGATTGCTGCGTGGCCGAGATGACAATTTTATTCCAGCGCTCAGTTTTGCCCGCAGGTAAATTGTTTGTTTTGCGGATGAAGCTGTATTCAGAACAAAAGGGCAGGATGGAGCTGACGCCCATCTCAACCGCTTTTTCGATGATACTGTCCATGACGTTGTAGCGCGAAACCGAAAGTGCAATATGAATATGCGGAGCCGGCAGTTTTTTTATTTCGCGTGTTTCAGTAATACGAGCTGTCGCTTGTTTTTTTTCAA
>JANPAD010000363.1:0-1616 GCA_031429735.1 Bdellovibrio sp.
GGCATTAACAGATGGATACTTGCAAAAAAACCTTGATAAGTATTTTTCAATGATCGACCCGCTTGAATTCTTTGCAGTGAATCTGGCCGGTGAATACCTGGATTATCCTTCTTTTAAACACAGACAGGAAGAACTTTTTGAAACTGTAGACAGCATGCAAATTTTGAGAACAGATGATCAATTTCAGTTACCAGCAAGGCATCAAAAATAAAACCGCAAATAAAAAATAGAACATCAAAACGCGTTTCGTGTTTTTTGTAGGTCTCAAGAACTTTTTCTTTTGCAGCCGCATACATTGGATAGTCCTTTTTTTGATGAAGACGAGTCACAAAGTATTATTCAATATTTAAAAAAACGCACTGCTCGATCAGTTAATGCCGACCAGGGCATTCAAGTCGCGCTCCGACGATTAGGCTAGATGACAGATAATAAGGTTAGGTGAGTTCGGTTTATTGTGATAGGGTAACAAACAGTAACAGCTAAGTTCGAGACAATTTGTACATTCCGTCCAAACCCTCTTAGATAGCGCTCAAGCCTTTAGGAGGTAATAAATGAGTAAAAAACTATATGTCGGTAATCTTCCGTACTCTGCAAATGATCAAACATTGACAGACAAATTTTCTGAATGTGGAACAGTCACTTCTTCAAAAGTGATCATGGACCGCGATTCAGGTCGCAGCAAAGGTTTCGCTTTCGTTGAAATGTCGACGGATTCTGAAGCTACTACTGCAATCAGCCGTTTTCACGGTACTGATTTAGATGGTCGCGCGATCAACGTAACTGAAGCGAAACCAATGGCTCCACGCGAAGGCGGCGGCGGCGGTGGTCGTAGCCGTTACTAGTTTTCTTCTTGATTTAACTTAAATCAAAATTAAACCGACCTGAAAAGGTCGGTTTTTATTTTCATAGATCGGAAATTAATGAATCCTCAGATTATTTCGTTTAATTGTCTTTTGAAAAACGGTGTCGGTACGGTTATTAGCAATACATATAGCCGCGACGTTCTGACTGCAATTGATGATCAAAAAGCCATGCTTCTTGGTTTGGCCAAAGGCCTGACTAATTTAAAGCAAGGTGAAAAAAGAACGATTTCTCTTTCGGCCGGTGAAGCCTACGGGTTTTACGATCCGCAAAAAATCATCCTTTATCCGCGTAAGAAATTACCGCGTGATATTCGTAAAGGTACGATGGTGACGATTGCAGGTAAAAGCGGAACTTTACGCACCTACAAAGTGGTTGAACTCCATAGCGATATGGCAAGTCTCGATCAAAATCATCCTTTGGCGGGCCAAGATTTGGTTTTTGAAATTGAGGCTATCAGCGTGCGTGATGCAACGGCTGATGAAATCGATGAATCAGCCAATATGGTCGGCATTCAGAAACTGCATTAAATTTTAATCGACATCTGACTGGAGCTGCCATCAAGAGAATGGATGAGTGCGGTCCAAGTAAAACGAAGTCGGGAGTTTTAGGTAGGCGCAGGCACTGAAAAGTCCGCGCCTTTCTTTTTTAACCACTTCGCCTAATCTATACCTGTTGCTCTAGTATGTTTAAAATTATGGCATACTAAAAGCCCGTTTTTTTGAGGACTCAGTTCTGTTGAAACTTTGAATTTT
>JANPAD010000364.1:0-29338 GCA_031429735.1 Bdellovibrio sp.
TATTTTCAAATATAACCGTAATAACTCTGTCGAAATACTTTCCTCTTTGAGTAGCTGCTAATGCTTGGATCGAAAAAATAATAGAAATAAGTGTTAGAAAAAACGCTTTTAACATAGGACCCCTCCACTGTTACCCCAAATTCAATACAGGTTTCTATTGGAGGTCAAAGCACATTTTCCGAAAGTTGCAGAACTAAATATAGGGCTTAACACCCCTTTGACTAATGGCGCTAAAGGTAAACTTAGTCAGAGCATAAAGGATTTGAAGCTTGATCGACTATAGACAGCTAACTAAGAATCGTGGCGTGTCTGCTTATATTTAGTGCAAATAATTTACGATTCGCAAAATTCTCAACAAATACCGCCTTCCTATGTCACGCTTAGAACTTGTCTGCATATCTATAAAGTAGACTCTTGGAGATCGTTTTAGTGAATACACAGGTTCGAAGCGAATTAAATCAATACCTGATACTTTTAGCTGACGGCGACCGTAGTGCATTTGATTTTGTATTTGAAACCGCTTGGCCGCTAGTTCATAGGTTAGCTGTTAAAATGCTTGGAGCCAGAACCGATACTGAAGATGTAGCCCAACAAGCACTAATGAAAGTTTTCAGCAGGGCACAAGAGTTTGATAAAAGTCGTGATGCGCTCGCATGGATATTAGGAATTACATCTTACGAGTGCAAAACACTTCGACAAACGGAGCGTCGAAGAAAAGAAGACTCTTCGGACGAAAACAACTTTAACAATTTATCAGACACGAAGTTATCGCCGGAAGAAGAACAAATTAATGCAGAGCTTGAGACTTGCATACGAGATTTACTTTCAACCCTTAGTCCTCAAGATCAAGAAACTATTTTGATTTCTGTCAATGAACTATCCAGACCTGAACTAAATGCAGCCACTTATCGAAAACGCCTGCAACGTGCGATGGACAAACTGCGTAGCAAATGGAAGGAGCGTTATGAATAATTCTTCGATCAAAGCTCAAGCTAAAAAAGCTTACGAAATGTCACGCTTAAAAATGGCTGCTGCTTTTGGGCTTATCGTACTTCCTCTCACTATACTTTCTTGCATTACCTGTGGTTCCGATACTCTTCCGCTCATTGTCGGCACAGTTCTGTTGTTCAGCGTTGTAATATTCAAATGGCGAGGGCTTGAGTATGGCAAATCAGTTACTTCAGGGCTCATTGCAGGCGGAGTTGCTTTCTCAATTCCTCTTGTGATGCACCTTCTTGAAATATGCTGTCGAAATAATTTAGAAGTAGTGTTTTGCGTAGCCAGTGGAATTATCGGCGGAATTCTTTTGGGCAGACTCATGCGATTTGAAAATAAAAATCGCTTGAAGATACTTGTCTTCTCGTTATTTATTGCGGGTCTTACATCAACACTCGGCTGTGCTTCTTTAGGAGTAAGTGCCCTTGTAGGGTTATTAGCATCTATGGGAATTTCCGCTTTAATTAGCAGCCGCCTTTCAAATCAATCAGAATAAATATTTCGTCACACATTTTAATTTGGCGCCTAATCCATTAAATACTGTACGAATTAACGTCCAGATTAAAAATGGAGAAATCATGAAATTATTTTTACCACTTATTACTTTTCTCGCGCTGAACTCAGCCTTTGCAACCAGTTCACAGTTTTCAACACAAGCCTTTGAGGCAGACAGCAAATCAGCTGTACCTGTCGTTGTTGGCTTTCATTCTGATTCGTGCGGTTCATGTAAAGTTCAAAAACCTAACCTTGAATCATTACTTCAGGAAAATAGCTTCAAGGATATAAAAGGTTTTATGGCAAACTTTGAGGGAACTTCTGACTTCAGAAAGTCTTTAAAAAAACCTGTGCGCAGACCCTCTACTATCGTCATCTTCAAAGCTGGATCAGAAGTGGCCCGCATTTCCGGCGTAACTGATAAAGATGAACTCCGCACTCTGCTGCAAAACGCAATATCTAAAAATTAAAAGAGGTTTTCCATGCTTACCTATCTTGTTAGCTTTGCTGCTGGCATACTCGCAGCTCTTTCACCTTGTGTGCTTCCGGTGATTCCAATGATAGTTGGAAGCTCAGCAAGCCAATCAAAAAAAGGCCCAGTCTTTCTAGCAGTAGGTATGATACTTTCGCTTATTGTTATGGGGCTTGTTTTCAGCACTATAACAAGTTTTCTCGGCTTAGATGAATCTCAGATACGGCTTGGCTCAGCAGTTATGCTTCTTAGTTTTGGATTGATTATTCTTATTCCAGGCCTAAAAGACAGACTTGTTTCAATTTTGACTCCGCTATCCAGCAACTCAATTAAGGCTTCAAAGCACTTTGATAAAGATGGCAACTTTGGTCACTTCGTAATTGGATTCTTATTAGGTGTTGCATGGAGCCCCTGCGTTGGTCCAACTTTAGGAATTGCTATGACTATGGCTTCAAGCGAATCCCAAAAACTACAAGCAGGCCTAATGATGTTGATTTTCGGACTTGGTTTAAGTTTTCCTCTGCTCAGTATTGCGTATGGCCTTAAAAGTTTCTTTCAAAGAAAACGCAATCTTCTTTTTCAAATCAATAAATTTGGAACTCAGATTCTTGGCTTTTCTACATCTTTAATTGGTTTGATAATACTAACTGGTATGGATAAAAAACTTGAATCTTTTTTGATATCAGCAATTCCAAATTGGTATCTGCAGTTTTCTACTTACCTGTGAAAACACTTACCTTGTCATACGCATCGCAGTGGTAGGGGCGCAGGGACTCGAACCCCGGATCCATCGGTTATGAGCCGATTGCTTTAACCAACTAAGCTACACCCCCACGTTGGCTTTTGAATTGAGTAAAGGCTATCAAACGAAGCGAAATAGATCAATTGAAACACGCACTCAGTTCAGGCCTGATGCAAGGATCGCCATCAGAAAATAAAAAAGCCAACGTTTTACCGTTGGCTTTTTTTTTAGTTAACTAGCTGCGTCCCGATATAGGACCTGGCACCCTATGAATCGACGAACGTTTTCAGCTTGTTCGAGCGTGATGGATGGCGCAGTTTACGAAGCGCCTTCGCCTCGATCTGACGAATACGTTCACGTGTCACGTTGAAATCTTGACCCACTTCTTCCAAAGTATGATCTGACTCTTCACCGATACCGAAACGCATACGCAGAACCTTTTCTTCACGTGGCGTCAGGGTCGAAAGCACACGGCGTGTTTGTTCGGCTAAATTCAAGTTTACAATCGCTTCAGCCGGATTGATGACTTTTTTATCTTCGATAAAATCGCCCAAGTGAGAATCTTCTTCTTCACCGACCGGAGTTTCTAAGCTGATTGGTTCTTTTGCAATTTTGAGGACTTTACGAACTTTATCAACCGGCATGTCCATTTTATCTGCGATTTCTTCAGGCGTGGCTTCACGGCCAAGCTCTTGAACCAACAGACGTTGTGTACGAACCAATTTGTTGATCGTTTCGATCATATGTACTGGAATACGAATTGTACGGGCTTGATCGGCAATAGCGCGCGTGATCGCTTGACGGATCCACCATGTCGCATAAGTTGAAAACTTGTAACCACGGCGGTATTCGAACTTATCAACAGCTTTCATTAAACCGATGTTACCTTCTTGGATTAAATCCAAAAATTGCAGACCACGGTTTGTGTATTTTTTTGCAATCGAAACCACGAGACGTAAATTCGCTTCAACCAATTCAGACTTAGCTAAATCGGCTTCACGTTCACCCTTCCAGATGGCCGTGTAAGTTTCTTGAACCCATTTAAAATTCATCGCGGTGTCTTCATGCAGACGTATTAAGCGCGTTTCAGCTACTTGGGCCTGAAGGGCATAAGATCTGAAACGGCCGAAAGACAAACCTGTGTCACGAGTCATTTTAGCGAGCTCTTTTTCGTTCGTTTCAATTTGCTTCATACGTTCAACCAATGTCGCAACATCTTTAGAGAATGTTTTTTCCATACCGTCTTTAATGCGACGGCGGAGTGTGCTCATACGGTTCACTAAGTTTTTAAATTTGATCACAACGCGATTAATTGTTTTACGATTAAAATTGATTGATTCGAAGTTCGACATCAACCCTTGGTTGAGCCCTTTCAAATCATCCATGACTTTCGTGCGCTGGGCGGTCGGCAAAGATTCATCACGTAACTGAATGAAGTGTTTTTCAGTTGCCGCTTGGTACTTGATCACAATCGCGATCAGGTTATGAATTTTTTCGATATATTCTTTTTCGTCGTACTGGGTGTCTTCGTCTTCAAGACCACGGAAAATCGCTTTAATTTTGATACGACCTTGATCAAGACGTTTACCGAGATTGATAATCTCGAACGTACCCAAAGGTGATAGCAACATTGAGCAAACGATTTCGCGCTCACCGCGCTCGATACGTTTTGCAATTTCAACTTCGCCGTCACGAGTTAAAAGAGAAACTGAACCCATTTTGCGCAGGTAAAGACGGACAGGGTCACTGCCTTTAACGTCTTCGCCGGTCGCAACGTCTTCGTCATCTTCGTCTTCTTCTTTGTCGACTTCAGATAAGAATTCTTCTTTTTCATCGGCACGCGCGGTTTCCGCATGCTCCATGATCACGATGCCATTGGCTTCAAGTGATTGCATGAAGGCATCAAGTACACTTGCCGCTAAGATTTCTTGCGGAAGCGCTTCATTGATTTCTTCGATCGTGACCTTGCCTTTTTCCTTGGCCATCTTCACGATCTTTTGAACTTCCTCTTTAGCCAGAATCTCTTGTTCGGCAATCGAAAGAACTTTTGTTTCTTTAGAATTTTTTTCGGACATCTATCCCCACTGCTTTGCTACTTAGATAGCATTTAAAAATCGACTAATTTTTTTCCGGCTTGTTCAGAGAGATTCGATTGCGATAAATATCTTCGATCTCTTTGAGCTTGTCGGAATCGTTTTTGTTAATGCCGGCGGACATACGCTTAGCCTGCTCTTTCAAAAACGTCTGTTGAATGCGACGGATACAATCGGCCATCATTTTCTTTTCTTTTTCTTCGTCCATATCGGCCGCATTTGAGAAAAGTAATTCAGGTGTCTCCACATCTTCAATTAACAGACTGGTTAACTTATCAAATTTTTCAGGCTCTTGTCTATAAACTTGCTCAGCTTTTTCAAAGACTGTTTTCACACCTAAGTGACTGATTTGGCTTAAGATTTGCTGAGGAGAATTGGCCGGAGAACTTTGTAAAACGACGTCAAAATTGGCACGACTCTTGAGTGCCAACTGTAATAGTAAAATTTCGGCCTGAGCAGAACCTGTAAGCGAAATTAGAGCCTTGCGAGCTTCAATCGGCGCCGAAGGAGCTTCATTTACAGCAGCCGCAGCCGGAGGTTGATACCCCTGAGGCGCTTGTCCATAGCGTGAATCACGGGCATCCGAAGGTGCGGTCAGCGCTGAACGCACCCAATCAAGCCCCACATTCATGCGAGTTGCGATCTCTTGGGCATATAAACTTTTTAGCCTGCGGTCAGGAATGGCATCAAAAACAGGTCTGACCAAGTCCATGATTTTAACTTTCTGAGAGGCTTCACCCCTATAATCGGTCATCCACATCTGCAAAACGAGAGTAAACAACTCAGGACTTGTATCAATTTTCTGGTTTAAAGCTTCAACACCGAATTGGATCACAAACTCATCCGGGTCTTTGGCTTCGGTCAGAATCAACCCCTTTGGGTAGAGACCCGCAGCCAGCAGAATCGGTAAACTTCTTTCGGCGGCTCTTTTGCCAGCCTCGTCTCCGTCAAAAAGCACGACCACATTCGTGGTCATACGTTTGATGAGTTTGGCCTGCTCAAAGGTTAATGCAGTCCCCATCGGAGCCGCACAATTTCTGATTCCCGCCTGAAAAAGCGAAACCAAATCCATGTAGCCTTCCACGATAATCGCGCGGTCTTCAGATCGAATAAATTTTGCAGTATGAGCTAAACCGTACAAAACCTTACTTTTGTTGAACACCGGAGTTTCAGGACTGTTCAGATACTTAGGCTCGCCTTGTTCAAGAATTCGTCCACCAAAGGCAAGAACTTCTTGCGAAATGGCAAGAATAGGAAACATTAATCTGTCGCGAAACAAATCGTAGTGTCCGTTGCCTTCTTTACGAGGGCGTACGAGCTGCGCTTTTTCAGCGACTTCTGGCGCAACCTGGTGACGCGAAAGATGATTAGCCAAAGAGTCCCATTCGCCCGGTGCGTAGCCGATTTGAAATTCTTCGAGAGTTTCGGCATTCAGTTTACGTTTTTGAATATAAGCACGGATCGGATGATCAAGAGCTGCGCGCTTCAAAGTTTCTCGGAAAAAATCGGCCGCCATACGATTGGCTCGTATCAAAGATTTTTTTTCATCTTTTTGCTGGGTGTACTGCTCTTGCCCTTTTTCCGAGGGCAATTCAGGAAGCGGAATGGACGCTTTTTCGGCCAAAAACTCAATCGCATCCGGAAAACTCATGCCGTTGTAGTCGCGTAAGAATGAAAAAATATTGCCGCTCTTTTTGCAGCCGAAACAATGGTAAACCTGTTTCGTTTCAGAAACGGAAAAACTCGCCGTTTTTTCAGCGTGATCAGGAAACGGACATCGGCCCATGAAGCCATTACCGCTCTGTTTCAGTTGTGTGTATTGTGAGATGATTGATACTAAGTTGTTTGCTTCTTGTACACGGTCTACAAATTCGGGCGGGTATCGCAACAAGCCTCCGTCAAAAAGACAAATGAAAGTTGACTGTATTTTTAAATACAGTCTGATTAAAAATTTATTGTAATTTCGATTTGATTATTTCGCTGATCATCTTACCGTCTGCTGAACCTGCCGTGCGAGCTTGGGTTTCTTTCATAACGATACCCATTTCTTTCACGGTTTTAGCGCCGGTAGTGGCAATCACTTCAACAACGACAGCTTCAACTTGTTCGCGCGTCATTTGCGCAGGCAAGTAAGCTTCTAAAACTTTCAGTTCTGCAGCTTCCGCATCAGATAAATCTGTGCGGCCCGCAGCCGAAAATTGCTCGATTGATTCTTTCCGCTGCTTTACAAGTTTCTTAAGCACACCCATAATGTCGTCAGACGTGATAGGTGTCGGTCGAGAATCGATTTCTTTATTCTTAATGGAAGCGTTAAGAAAACGTAATGTGTTTAACTTAACAGTGTCTCTAGACACCATGGCCGACTTGATGTCGGCCAATATTTTTTCGCGAATGTCCACGTGGTGTTCCCTTTCGAGGCCGGAGGAGATTACTCTCCCCAGGTACGACGAGTTTTTTTGTTAGCGCGTTTGCGCGCTGCAATCGATTTTTTCTTAGCGGTTACGCTTGGTTTTTCAAAATGCTCGCGCTTTTTGATTTCAGAAAGAATTCCTGCTTTTTCGCACGACTTCTTGAACTTACGAAATGCTGCTTCGAAGCTCTCTCCGTCTTTGATTCTTACTAATGCCATAAAGGTATCACCCGCCTTCCAACTATAAACGTATTTATAGACTAAAATATGAACCAAAGAGATATAGCAAAGCGGTCCGTGGATTACACTGTATAACCAGGCGTTTAACGCATTGCGTATATCAATTCGGCCCTAAGGCTTAAGGATCAGCATTGAAAGTCGCCCTAATCTGTATTAATTGTGCCCCATGACGTACGAACAAAGCCTCCAAGATGAAAAGTACATGCGACTTGCCCTGAAAAAGGCAAAAGCGGCGGCCCTGCTTGATGAGGTTCCGGTCGGAGCCGTGCTTGTCAGCGGCGATGGCCGTATTCTGAGTCAAACGGGCAACAAACGCGAAACGCTTAATTCAACACTTGGGCACGCCGAATTGGTGGCGATCCACCGCGCTTGCAAGAAACTGAATTCATGGCGTCTGATCAACTGCACTTTGTATGTGACGCTTGAACCGTGTTTTATGTGCGCAGGAGCGTTGGTACAATCGCGCATCGGACGCGTCGTTTACGGAACCTCAGACCCTAAAGGTGGAGCCTTACACAGTCTTGCCCAGCTGGGGCAAGATGCTCGATTGAATCATCAATTTGAAATTACGGCCGGCGTTTTAGCTGAAGAATGTTCTCAGATCTTAAAAGATTTTTTTAGAAACAAACGAAAAAAGACCGCAGCAACTTGATTAGCCATTATTAAGTCGATAGCCAAAACCGGCGACCGATGTGATTTGGCCACGAAAGCCCTCAAGCTTCTTTTTAAGATAATTGATCTGTGAATCGACATTACGTGGAGTCACGTCGGAATGGCCCCAAATTTCGTTCATAAATGTCTGTCGAGACACGACTTCAGACTTATTTTCGATCAAAAGCTTCAGAATTTCGAACTGCTTCGGCGTCAATTGAACTTCATTTTTGTCCAAAAAGCACTGACGAGCCTTCAAATTCATACGAACGTTTTCAAAAGCGAGTTGTTGTTCGTTGTCGACGACGTAATCATTCAAACGTTTGCGCACGCGCAGAAGTAATTCTTTCGGATGAAACGGTTTAGATAGAAAATCGTCGCCACCTGCCTCGAGCGTTTCGATACGCTCGTCTGAAGTAACTGCCCCCGAAATAAAAATAATCGGAGTGTCTTGCAGAGCCACCATGTTTTTAATAATTTTGCAGAGTTCAATGCCTGTGATATGCGGCATTTTGTAGTCCATCAAAATAATATCCGGCCTAATGGATTGTATCAGATCAATGGCTTTTTCAGATTGGCAGGTGTAGACGCAGTCGAACTCAGCCGAAAGTATGTCCACCATGAGCTGACAACTTTCTTCAAAGTCATCGACGATAACGATCTTTTTTTTCAACTTACATTCCTTTGTACTTGATCTGCTTCTGATCTAACATTTTTTTGATCGGCTCACGCTTATCGCCTTGAATCTCTATTATACCATAGGACTTCTCTATTTTATACGAACCGCCCGTGCCGCATTTCATTTTGATCTCTTTAGTGAGATCTTTCAAAAATGAGTCAACAGCTGGAAGTTTGTCTAAAACGGTCACCGTTTTGCCGCCGCGGCTTTGTGTTTCAATACGAAACACAACAACATATTTTTTTGTGTCCATGATAGTTTTTTGCTCACTCTTAAGTTGGTTTTTTTGAGCTTCGCCCGAGATAAGGGCTTGATCCTTTGGATCAGTCGAATAAACAAGTACGCGATCTTTTGCCGACACAAATATCCCTTCGTGAGCGGCCGCATGTTATGTCATCGGTTTCTTACTTTCCGTATTCGACTCTGCCTTGCCATCATCTGCTAAACTGTGCCGAGTATATTCGCTCCCGTCAAACCTGAAAAGCTGGGCTTGGTTATCCATAAGAGTTATGAGGTTAATAGGGCGTTTCCAGAGCTTAAAGAGGTTTTGCATGGTCGCGTCCATGTAGTTTGGCTGCAGGTCTAGTCCCTCATGAACATGGTGCAGAAGTAATTCACCACGGTTTTCGAAATTGGCATTCTCAATTTTAATTATTGGCTGACCGAAGTTAGTCATTTGAAACAACAGTTGTGACTTAATGGCTTTAAAATCGCGCGTATCGACGTCAAATCGCCCCGTCTCTTTGTTAAGTTTGTAAACGAACATGCGGTTTCGAACGCAGAAGTCTTCCGTTAAAAATTCATCAATAAAAGTGACGTCATTATAGATTTTGCGAATTTCAAAAATCTTGTCTCGGCCCAGGTTGGTTTTTTTATTCCAGTTTTTACGCGCACGTACATCATCACACTCGTCCCATTCACGGCCGAATTGACCTTTATTCCAACGCTCTTCGATATCACGAAACAGTTCAATACCGACTTTATAAGGATTGTAACCACCCATTTGCATGAAAGTGGTACCCGAATGATGATCGGCAAAATCGATAATTTCCGAGTCGTTTAGAATATGACGGGTCATCATGTGCGAATGCCAGTATGAAGCCCACCCCTCATTGAGGGTTTTCGTCATACCTTGCGGAGCAAAATAATACGACTCGTCGCGAATAATGGTTAAGATGTCCTGCTGCCAGTCTTCGAGCGGCGCATAGTGCATCAGAAACGTCAGCACATCACGAATTGGCTGCGACGGAAACACTGTCTTCTGTCGGTCGACTTCGACTTGCTTCGCACGTTGATCGGCCACAAATGCCGGTGGATTGATGTACTTTTGCATATACGATTTTTCAACCTTGAACACAAAATTTTCATGCTTCGCATCGGGCTTTGTTTCGACCATTTTGGTGGGACCATTTAAAATGCTGTGACGATCAATCAGATTTTCAAGGCTAAGACACGTGTCGATAAACTTTTCAACTTCTTCATAGCCATGGCGATCAATATAATTTCGCACCCGCGTTGCGTGGTTGGCCATTTGATCCATCATTTTACGGTTCGTCTTTGAAAACCAGACGTTGTTCTTGAAAAAGTCACAGTGCCCATAGACATGGGCCATCACCAGTTTTTGATCCATCATGGCGTTGCCTTCCATCAGGTACGCGTAACAAGGATCGGTGTTAATCACCATCTCATAAATTTTAGACAAACCGTATTCATAAGATTTTGAAAGCTGCTCGTATTCCATACCGAACTTCCAATGTGGGTAACGAACCGGAAAACCGCCATAAGACGCAATTTGGCTGATCTGATCATAGTTGATGAGTTCGAAAACAGTTTCAAAAAAATCAAGGCCGCAATCTTTTGCGATCTTGCAAATTTTTTTACGTTCCGCTTCGAGTTCAAGATTTAAATTTGCCATTTTTACCTGTTATTTCCCTTTGCCCAAAAAATCTTTGATGGATGAAAGAATTTTATCTCGGCCTTCTATTTGACTTAAGGTCAGGCGGTCATCGTTCGTAAATTCTTTTTGCAGATCTTTTAGAAACTGGCCGCTGCCGTATTTGCTTTCAACCTGTCCATACGAAAAAACATTCACGTTCGGCAGAAAAAAATCACGCAAAAGCGTTAAACAAGCACGCGTGTCTTCGCCGCTCCAGTTGTCGCCGTCACTGAAGTGAAACGGATAAATATTCCATTCGCTTGTGGAGTAATCGGCTTGAATCATTTCTTGGCAAAGTTTGTAAGCTGAACTGATCAGCGTACCGCCCGATTCACTGGTTCTAAAGAAGGTATCTTCGTCGACTTCTTTGGCTGATGCGTCGTGAATGATGAAGCGGGTTTCAAGTCCTTTGTAATGTTTTTTCAGCCAAGTGTTAATCCAGAAAGACTCAAGACGGACGATCTCTTTCTGCTCTTCGCCCATTGAACCCGAAACGTCCATCATATAAATGACAACGGCCTTGGTAAAAGGCACCTGAGTTTTTTTCACGGTTCGGTATTGGTAGTCACGGCGAATCGGTACAATCACCGGATCAGCCGGGTTGTAGTGACCTGATGAAATATAGCGTGCCAGAGCTTTTTTGTAGGTCTGTTTGAATTTGCGCAAACCCTCAGGGCCGACCGGCGCAATACCTGTGTACTTGTTTTTTTCAGTTTGAATATTTTTAGCGCCCTTAGGCTGAATTTTAGGAAGCTCTAGTTTTTCACCAAGAATTTCAGCCAGCTCTTCAATGGAAATTTCAACTTCAAGCATGTGCTGGCCGGCTTGATCCCCGGCTTCACCTTTTCCTTGGCCGGGCTGCGGCTGCCCGTCGCCTTTTTCGCCGTCGCCTTGGCCTACACCTTGTTCATCTTGCTTCGGGCCGTAGCGGAAAGTAGGAATATCGATTCGCGGAATCGGAATTTTTACAAATTCGTCTTCACGCTTTCCGATTAATTCACCGTTCGTGACATATCTTTTAAAGTCGTCACGGACTTTACCTTTGATAATGCTTTTAAACCGATTTTGATCTTCGCGAATTGGCATAGCATCCTTTTTTTACGCGGGGACCTCTAGTTCAATCTCACTCACTACTTATTCTTAATGTCGCCACGGGCAAATATGCTGGCGACGTAGTGTAAAACATCAGTTGCCGAGATTTCGTCGTAACCAAAGTCTTTAATGAGGCGAGACCTAACGATGTCAATTTTTTCCTGCGTATCTTTGTCCGCAACTGAACTCACAAGTGAAGTCAGCTTAATGCTGTCTTTTTGATCTTCAAAAAGTTTCAGTTCAAGAGCTTTATGCAGCCGTTCGTTCATTTTGTAATTGAATTTTTTACCGTCAAGCGAAAGCGCGCCGATATAATTCATGATCTCGCGACGGAAATCGTCTTTGCGTGATTCAGGAATTTCGATTTTTTCCTCGATCGCCCGCATCAGTCGTTCGTCCGGCTCATCATCATGACCGGTAAACTGATTACGGACTTTTTCTTTTTGCGTAAAGGCTTTCACGCTATCAATGTAGTTAGCGCAAAGACGCTGCAAAGAACCTTCATCGGCACTGATCGCGCGTTGCACTTCAGATTTAATAATTTCTTCGTATTCCTGCTTCACCACAGACAATAGCTCTTTATACTCCTGCTTCAGTTCTTCGTTTGAAATCAGCGAGTGATGCTTCAAACCGCTTTCAAGTTCGTTCATCACCATGAAAGGGTTCACAGATCCCTTGTTCATCTGCTGGGCCATAACTAAAGCGTTAGAAAGTTTATCCTGAATATAGCGTGGCGAAATGCCGTCAAGGCCTTCGCGCATGGTTTCTTTGCGCAACTCTTTCACATTGTCTTCAGTGAAATTCGGTAACGTTTTACCGTTATAAAGCTTCAACTTTTGCAGACGCGTTAAGTTGGCTTTTTTTGGTTTTTCTAAGCGCGTGAGGATGGCCCACATGCCGGCAATTTCAATCGTGTGCGGAGCAATTGAAATACCTCGCAACCTTTGCGAATTAAAATCTTTTTTATATATATTAACTTCTTCTTTTAACCGGGTGATGTAAGGGATATCGATTTTAACTGTACGGTCACGTAAGGCTTCCATGAACTCATTGTCTTGCAGCTTACGGTATTCAGGTTCATTTGTGTGACCAATAATGACTTCATCAATATATGTTTGCGCGAATTTTTTTGGCTTCACGCGGTGTTCTTGGGAAGCACCTAGAAGGTCGTACAAGAAAGCTACATCAAGTTTCAGAACCTCAACGAATTCAATCATGCCGCGGTTCGCAACGTTAAACTCACCGTCGAAATTAAAAGCGCGTGGATCTGAATCCGATCCGTACTCTGCAATTTTACGGTAGTTGATGTCACCTGTTAATTCCGTTGAATCCTGATTTTTTTCGTCTTTCGGTTGGAATGTGCCGATTCCGACACGGTCAGCTTCAGATATGAAGAAACGTTTTACGCGAACGTGTGAAAGAACTTTTAGAAAATCGCCATTATAGCGTTCCATCAAATTTTTAAAAATAAAACGCGACGGAGGGCAAAGCTCACCCACAATTTTCATTCGGAAAGCTCCGTCTTGTCCGCGATTAATTTCATCACAGATAGCCGGGCGCATTTCTTCAGGTATTAAAAGCAGCGGTTGTTCGTTCATTGGAGACGGAAAAACTTTAACGTCTTTACCAAAAAGTCCGTCCAGCTTGCCGTTTTCATCGACCCATTCAAATGTGTAAAGGGCGCCCGTATCGCTGCGTGAATAATCTTCGAGTCCTTTTTTAAGGCGGCGGCAGATCGTCGACTTCGCCGAACCGACCGGGCCGTGCAATAGTATAACCCGTTTTTCAGTGCCGTAACCGAGGGCCGCAGCCTTCAGTACGTTAACTAATTTCATCAATTGAACATCAAGACCGAAGACAGCGTCTTTGCCGCCGTAGTCTGTATCATCAAAGAACTTGTAACGAACGACATGCTTTTTGAAATCAAGAAACTCTTCAGTGCCCTTTTCAAGAATCATATCGTACATGCGTTGATAAGCATTGCGGGTCACTTTCGGGTCGGTTTTCACCAATTCGAGGTACTCATGAAACGTACCGCTCCAGTGCTGCGAGGCCGCAGCGGGGTTTTCAGCCTGCCATTTTTCGACCAGTGACCTGAAATTAATGGATGATGACATCAATGCTCCTTGCACCTGACCAGACTCAAGTTGAGTGCGGGTGGTCTAGTTAACTATGATTATGCACCGAGTGTTTTCGGTTAGCGACTTCAATTTATTTAATGACGATTTCTTTATAACCTTCAGGTTTTTTCAGGACAAAGGTCTCGGTCTGATACGTTGGCAACGCCAGTTGGTCTTTAAAAATCCAGCTCATCTCGAATTGGCCGTGTTTAAGCTCAATTCTCTTACGTACGGGAGTTTCGTAAACCCATTCCACATGCAAGCCATCAGTTCCGTCACACGAAACCGGCTGTGCGATGGCATTCAACTTACAAACGAAGCCTTTTTCAGAGGGATTCTGTTCGTGAATTATTTTCCAGAGCAAGCGCGGGTTTAGGGGTTCTTTGAATACCGGGTATAAGGTTTTTTCATTAAAGGGGCCGACAATAAAGGTTTTTTGTTGCGGCAGGACCATACGGATTTCTTTCGGCGTCAGCAGTACACTGGCAACCGATACGCCTAAGGTGGCGGTCACTTCCATACGCACTGCTTTTTGCGGTGCCACCGCCAGCTGAATCTTAACAGTGTTGGTTTCGCCGTTCGCTTTTATTTGAGCTTTTGTTTCGTAGAGCCGAGACGCTTCGGTCGACACCGGCACATGCGGTTTCTCGGCGCAAGAAAACAGAAGAAGTGTAGTCAAAGCCGGTATAAAATAGAAACATTTTTCTTTGTTCACATCCTTATTTAAGGATATGATCTTTGCTAAATGCAATTAAAATCACGACAGATCCTGCTTTATATCGCCGCCTGCATTATTGTTTACGTCAGCGGATTGGCCGGTGGAAGTTTGCTGGCTATCGCTGTGCTTTTGCAGATGACTCTTTTGCTCAAAGGTTTCGAATTTACACGTCGGTCGCAAATCGCCATGTTCAAACTGTTTCTTTTTTCAGTGCCGTTGTTTTTCTTTTGGGGGGCGACGCACTCATTT
The DNA here is from genome assembly GCA_031429735.1 of Bdellovibrio sp. GTDB lineage: Bacteria > Bdellovibrionota > Bdellovibrionia > Bdellovibrionales > Bdellovibrionaceae > Pseudobdellovibrio. The sequence continues at coordinate 14,894 of JANPAD010000364.1, forward strand.
GTTTCAATTTATTCGGCTGAAGGCGCCTTCTTTATGGCCTTTTCGGCAGGGGTCGTCGCTTTAAGTCTGACATTTGTGCTGGCGTTTCAACTTATTTTTTCGATGGACTATTTGGCACGGTCTGAATTTAACGTAAGCGCAGCTATACAAAATGCTTTCAACGAGATCAGAAACCATTATTCTGAACTTTTGAAAACCACCTTACTTATTTTTGTACTTTCGTTCATACCTTTTCTTCACGAAGATTGGAAGCTCGTCTTCGCCCTTACGGCGACTCTGGCTTATCTGAACCGCTCACAACTGATGCGGGCATTCGGTCAGACTTAGGCTTATTCATCGATGATAGTTTTTTGCTAATTTCCTGACGGCGATTCAAATCAGCCTCTACTGATTCAGCTTTCAAAAACTGAGCACGGGCTTTTTCCGTTTTGTTCAATTTCACATAAACATCACCTAGGTGTTCAGAAATGATTCCAACTTCAGGTTGTAGCAAATGAGCCTTTTCAAGAACTTCGGCCGCACGCTTGTATTCACCGCGCTTGAAAAGCACCCATCCCAGCGTATCTAAAATAAAAGCGTCAGTTTTTTCTTTGTTGGCCGCCAGGCGAGCGTAAGATTCAGCTTTATCCAGATTTTGGCCGGATTCAGCCCAGGTGTAGGCCAAATAATTGAGCGCCTGCGAATGATCAGGTTCAAGATCGACAACTTTTTGCATACTCTCGATCATTTCTTTTTTCATGTTCATTTTGTCCTGCAAAACACCTAAGTAATAATAAACTTGGCTGTTGTCGCTGAACTTTTCAGTCGCCTTTTGTAGAGCCGCTTGAGCCGCCGGCAGATCTTTCTTTTCTTCATGAATTTGTGACAAGAAGATATAGACTTGCGGACTTTCAGATTTTGTTCCGACAACTTCCGCCAACGAAGCGACGGAACGATCCAGCTGCCCCATTAATTTAGCAACATAAGCTGCATGAACCCGCGACTCTTCAAAATAGCTGCTGGTTTTTTCGACCTTAAGATAATTTTCATAAGCACTTGCGTAGTCTTTTTGCTCTTCAAATACAGCAGATAAATAGAAGCGTACTTTATCTGACTCCGGCGCTAGGCTCAGAATTTCATTTAGTTTTGCAATGGCGCGGTCGTAAACTTTCTTATCGATCAGGATAAGTGCCATTTTCAGTTTAACTTGAACTGAATCTTCACTTGCTTCATCAATAATCGACAGCTGTTCGTAAGCTTTATCGTACTGACCTTGACTGATATAGTTTTGCGCTAGCACTTCAGCTAATTTAACTTGCGGCCCATGTTCTTTTTGTATTTTTTCATAATAAGCTGTTACAGCTTTAACGCCTTTTTCCTTTTGAAGATATTGACCCATCATGGAGACGGCCTCGAAGAAATCCGGCTTAGCTGCGATTGCTTTGTTGAGCTCGGCTTTTACGGCTGCAACTTCCTGTGGGTACCGTTCAGCCATCACTCGCGCCAAGTAGTAGTGTGCTAAATGTCGCGAAGGGTTTTTTTTCAACAAACAAAGAGCTTTAAATGCCTTGATGGCTTTCGGGTAGTTTTTTCGTTCCGTATAAACTGCTCCTAAGTAAAGACCGGCTTCGTAATCCGTCGAATCTTTTTCAATTAACTGTTTGTAAAGCAATTCAGCTGAATCGAAATTTTTGACTGTGGTTTGTAAACCTGCCAATAACAAAGTCAGGTCGCGTTTTGTCGGCTCTTTTTGATGCGCTTTCTCCGCCCAACTTAAAGCCTCAGACATTTGACCGGCCTTATAGTATTCAATTGAAAGTTTTTGCATCAACACGGCTGAGTTCGCATCAAACACAAGGGCTGATTTTAAAAGCTCGATTGTTTCGGCGGAACGGCCCGCATTTGATTCAATCTCTGATTTTAAATAAAGGTAATCAGCTTGGGATTGATTGTTGAAGCTGTCGATTGTCTCGCCATCTTTTTCAACTGCAACCGGAACATTAAAGGAAGCCGGCGCTCGGTTATGGTCGTTGATTGCGGAGTCGTAAAATCGATCACCTGAGGTAGCGCAACCGATTAAAGAAGTACTCAAAACCAGAACTGTGGCGAACTTAAAAAAAGTATTTTTAACATCTTCCATGACTGTGTCCTTTGATTTCTCATCGGCATTTCTGGCTAGTCTAAGGAGTCTGTTTTGTTCAATTAATGATCAAAAAACGCAGAACTAGACTTTCGTGCAAATTATTTTGGTCAGTTTTGGGCTTCCTTTCTGAACCCTTGAAATCGCATATAAACAGCTGATTTCACTAAATTTTATGAGTTGTGAAGATAACATCAAAGCCTTCTCTGGCGGCCCTTTCAGGGTAAAGTCTATTTAAATTGCTTATAAGTCTGATATTACCCGTCTACCCCGCTTGACAAGGGGTGGCGGCAGGGCTAAGTTGCGCGAGAATAAGTAGGCGAAAAGCTTTAGATTTAAGCTTCTAAACCTACAAAACTTTGATCCACAAAGGGGAGGCCATTGTGATGAACCAAATGGAAAATCTAAGCGTAAAACCGAGCGCAAAAGTTAAAATAATCAAGCGTTATCAAAACAGAAAACTATATGATACCCAACAGAGCTGTTATGTAACTTTAGACGACATCGCTAAGATGATTCGCTCTAACGAAGAAGTTATGGTGATCGACAACAAATCTAAAAACGATATCACTGCAGCAACTTTGACTCAGATCATTTTTGAATCTGAGAAAAAAGCTTCTCAGTACGCACCGTTGTTTACTCTTCGCGAAATCATCCAAAATGGTAACGGCAGCATTTCAAGCTACCTTGCTAAATTAGGTGCTTTCCCGATCGACTACATGACGAAACAGGCAACTGTTAACGTTAACATCGACCGCGTATCAACAGATGATTTAAAACAAAACATCGAAAATCGCGTGGCAAGTGCGGCTCGTATGAATACAGATTCAACTTCAAAAGCAGTTGCTGAAAAAGCAACGGTCTTGCCGGGTATGAATCAAGAAGATGAAACTCCGAATCTTCCGCTTCCAAGCAGCAACCAAGGTTTTAACCCGTAGTTGTTTGCCAGACTAATACGATCTTTGAAAAGCCCGATGCAGATCGGGCTTTTTTTTGGCTATTTTTATGTTTAATCTGGAAGTCATTCCTAGATGAGTGGAATAAAAGATCTAAAAGTTTGTTCATCCAGCCAAGAACAGACTTTTTGGCGGCAGCCATCGCTCAGGCTTTTAATCTCGATCCCGATACCTGCCGAATTCTGAGGTGAATCAACGATCTTAACCCAACGGACAATGCCGGTGCCTTCAATTTTATCTAAGAATGTGCTGTCATCGAATTTGAATTTGAAAGAAACGCCTTCGTTCACTTTAGCGGTCGGATTTTTTTGTTGAAAAAAGAACCCTCCATTGCCGAATTTAACTATACCTGACTTCGTCATCTCATCGAAGTCCGCAAACGGCCGTCCGATTTTATGTTCAAAATTACCGGGCTGCTTTATTTTCCACTGGTCTTCTTTAGTTAAAAGAGCTTTGTAAAGCGAGTCACGTACGGTTTCCAAATTAAACGGTTTTTGAAAAAATCCGTTCGCACCAAAAGAAAATAGCTCAGCAGTCGAAACACCAGTATAGCCGGACGTCATCAAAACGCAGGGATGGTTTCGATCACGTTCTCGAATATTTTTAAGCAACTCCACGCCATCCATTTGCGGCATACGTATATCTGTTAAAACGATATCAATTTTATTTTCATCTATAATTTTAAGCGCAGCAACGCCGTTTAGTGCGGCAAAAACCGTAAACCCGTAGCCGGCGAAAAGCTCTTTAATCATATCTAAGAGATCAATATCATCATCTACGGCAAGAACATGGATTTCGGCGGGCGATTTCATATCTTAAGAGTCTCAAACAAAAGGCTGAGTTTCTACCTGTTAAATCATTATCAGACTTAAATCCTGTGTGCGGCGACCTAGGCTACGTCGTGAGTGCACATTAAGTTAAAAAGCGGTTAAATTTTTAAACAGTAGGTCTATATGTATATCGCAAAACCGCACCCAAATGAAGCTGAACGATTACTTGCTTTAGAAGATTTAGCAATTTTAGACACCTTTCCCGAAACAGAGTTTGATGAAATTACTTTTATCGCTTCGCAAATTTGTGGCGTGCCGATGGCTTTGGTTTCTTTGGTCGACAATAAACGACAATGGTTTAAGTCAAAAATTGGAATAGATGCCAATGAAACATCGAAAGACTATGCCTTTTGCGCTCACGCCATTTTGCAAGACGATATGTTGATCGTAAACAATGCGTTAACTGATGAAAGATTTCTAGATAACCCTTTGGTAACAGGCGATCCTTCTATTCGTTTTTATGCCGGCATTTCATTGCGTGCTCCTGTCTCAAACTTGCCGATCGGCACCTTGTGTATTGTCGACACAAAACCACGTGACCTTACTGAAAACCAAAAAAAGGCGCTCGAGGCCTTGTCTAACCAGGTTAATCGCCTTTTAGAGCTTCGTTCCCAAAATATGGCTCTCATCAAAATTAAAGAAAAATTAGCGTTTCAAAATACGGCTTTTGAAAACATGACCGATGGAGTTGTCATTTACGACAATACCGGTAAAATTATTGACTACAATGAATCTGCGCAGAAGCACTTGGGTTTAACAGCTAGCCAGCTTAAGGGAACAACGCCTTTAGACCCTGAATGGAAAGTTGTTCAAGAGGATGGAAATTATTTCCCAGTCACTGAGCACCCCGCCCTGCAAGCTTTAATAACCGGCAAGACAATTAGAAATCAAATCGTGGGAATTCAAATCCTTAGTTTAACTTCGGAAACTGTTTGGCTTTCCATCAATACAGTTCCGATTTATCTCAATGGCTCACAAACACCTTCCCATGTGGTGACTACTTTTTCAGATATCACCGAACAGAAAAAATTCACGGAAGCTTTGATTCAATCTGCAAAAATGGCTTCGTTGGGTCTTATGGCCGGCGGTATTGCTCACGAAATCAATACGCCATTGGCGACAATCAATACCGCGGCGGAACTGTTGCGCCACTCTTTGGAAGAAAACAAAAAGTCTTCACCGCAGTCTGATGCACTTTTAAAGAAAATTGAAACGACTGTTCACCGTGTATCGCAGATTATCATCGGATTAAAAACTTTTGCACGCGGATCTGAAAATGACCCTTCGGACTGCGTAGCGCTTTCAGAAATTGTTACGGATTCACTTATTATTTGTTCTGAAAAATTTAAGGCGCATGAAATTAAAGTGACGACGGACTTTTCACAAGATGCTTACGTTTTCTGCGTGCCGAATCAAGTTTCACAGGTGGTTTTAAATCTTTTAAACAATGCTTTCGATGCCATTGATGATCTGCAAGATAAGTGGATCAAAATAAGCTTGTCAAAAAATGAGACGACCGTGCGCTTAACAATTACCGACTCCGGAAACGGAATAGATAAAAAAATTCAAACTAAGCTGATGGAACCGTTCTTCACCACCAAAGAAGTGGGCAAAGGAAGCGGCCTGGGCCTCAGTATCTCGACCGGTATAGCTAAAAAATTCAACGGCAATCTTTTTTACGATCCTTCTGTCAAAAATACATCATTCGTATTTGAATTGCCCGTTTACCAGGGCATGATTTAGCTGATCGGCGAGCCATGAAGCTAATGTAGACTGCGTATCAGATATATATTTTTCTGAGGTTCGTCCGATAAATCTATTGTGCCGAGGTCTTCCGAAACCTGATCTCCAAATCCCAAACCTGATAATTTTATATGACTGTCATTTTCACCGACCTGTAGACGCAGCACTTGCACCGTTTCAGGCAGAAGTGACCAGTTGCGAAGGTCGGCGCGCTCGGAAGCCACCATAACAAGCCAAGCCAGGTCACCGAGGGCTTTGTCTTTTTGTCTGATCTGATCTGCGACCACTTCTTTGGCCACACGCGCACCTAAGCGGCGCGCCGCAAGTGAGTTGATATCGGCTTCAAGTGTTGCGATGGCTGATCTCTCGACGCTGTAAACAACGCGACTGAGCAGCGGCGAAGTTTGGCCGGACGGATTTTCATTGGCCGCCTCAAAGCTGACTTGAAGTTTTTTTGTGAGACTAGCTGACGGCAATAATCGTGCAAAACTACGCGCGCCAGGCTGGATAGTTTTTTGGGGTCCCCACCCTTGCAAGAAAACCAAAATGATCTCGCGCTTTTTCTTTTTTAAACCGCGCTTCGAATATTGAATATCTTCGGTGGTCGCACCGGTTTTTTTAACAAGGCCATTATATTCCATTGAACGTTTTGCGCGCCAGCAGGCCGTTAACATATCCAACATGACCGGTTTAAAGCCACCATCCAAATTATATGAATCCTTATACGAAATGCAGGCATCGTCATACTGACGATCCGTTTCATAAATAAGACCTGCTAGATAGCTGGCGAAAGAATTCAATTCATACGGACTCTTTTCTTCGTCGGCCATTTTCTTAATTTTTTCATTTATTCGGCGCACTTCAACCATGGCATCTTCAGTTTTTCCAAGTTGAATGTAGTTGAGGGCTGCCAAAGCGTTCAAAAACTGCTTTTCAAATTTATCACCCTTGTATTGCAGTGCTTGTTCGTTAAATAAAGTCGCTGCCGCGACACGGCTAATTGAAATATAGTCAATTTTTTCACTGAGCTGATCTGCTTGCTGAAAAATCTGATTACTTTTATCGTATTGTTTGCAAATTTGTAAAGCGCTGCCGTATTCCATCAGATAGAGAAGCTGATCGTCGGTTTCAGGCGTAGCGATTTTATCAAGCTGGGCTAATGCTTTATCACAATTGAGCTGTTCAAGCTCACGGCGAATGGGCTCAAGTTGATTTCTGTGGGTGGCGCAAGCTGCAAGAAAACAAATGCAGCAGGCCAATAAAAGGGCTTTATACATACGAGCCCGCTTTTACTAAAATTAAAGACCAACACTTTTCTTTTTATAGGCTTTACGGATCTCTTTATGATTTGTCCAGGCAATGATGCCGGTTTTCAAGTTAGTCAAATTGAGGGTGAGTTTATAATAGACGGTTTTTTCTTTGCCGACTTCTTGCACGATTGAATCGAGACGGCCATTGATAATAAAGTCTGCGCCGATTTGACCACCGGGACCTTTTTTAGTTTCTTCAGAAACTACACCCGAATTTTGGTAGCCGTATTCGTTTGAAATATCTTCACGGGCTTCTTTATCGACGAACGCTACTTTACCAGAATTGGTCAATTCAACTCGGACCATGTCCATAATTTTTTGAGTATCGATATGCTCGCTCGTTTTGTTTTGCAAATTTGTCACCATGACGATCGGCATTTTTTTAGCATTTGATATTGAATTGTGAGCAACCAAAGAATCAACCATCGTTTTAACACTGTTCTGCATGTCGGTTTCAGACCATTGATCATTTAAGAGATTTTCACGCTGTGGATCGTCGTATGTGCCTTTAACAAAGGCTTTAGGACCGCATGCCGAAATTGAAACTAAAATCAAACCAAGAACCATAAACTGGGTCATATGTTTTTTCATAAAAGCACCTCTTAATAATTTGATCTTAACCGCTTTCGGAGGGGATGTAAAATCTGACGATGCGTTAAAAATGATGCTAAATAGCGACGGTCCTAGACACTAGTCTGTCGGATAAGTCGGAATAACGTCTGATTGCTGCGATGGTTTGCGTAAGGGTGTGACTTTAATAACTTCAAGGTCGTTTGACAGCTCAATCGCGTAACCGCCTTTACGCGCGTTTTCGATATACTGTCGTGCATATTCCCTTTTTTGCTCAGGCGTCATCGATTTAGGGTCGATCTCTTGATCAAATGAATTTTCATTGGTTTTCTTAGGCATGATTTGCACCGTGGGCTGGGGTTCAACGGTCTGCGCTTCAGCCGGCGTAATTTGGTCCGAACGTTTGAAAATTTGTCTCTCGATCGGAATATCCGCTTCATTCGCTTCAGCCGCTTTTTGCAGCTTGATTTTTTCTGCTTCGAGTTTTTGACGCACAATTTGGAGCTCACGCTGAACGCGGAGTTCGTTAAGCTTTGCTTCATTACTGGCTGCTTGAAGATACTTATTCACTGTTTGATCTACCTTTTGACGTTCGGCCTGAGTGAGCTCGTTTTTAGCAGGAATAGTCGTATCGCCGGTTTGAGAAGTCGAATAAAAGTATCCTCCACCTAAAACGGCAACGCTTAAAAAAATAAGATAGTTCAGGAGCTTATTAACTTCTTTCACACCAAGCTTATCGGACTGATTAGGAGCAAGTTTTAGATATTCGCAACGATAAGATTCGGTCTCGAAATGAGACAGTCTAAATCAATAGAGTCGTTTTAGGTTTTGGCAACTTGGATAACAGGTATAGTAATTATAAACTCAGTACCGACACCCTTGGTCGATTTGACTTGAATCGTGCCGCCGTGATTTTGAATAATTCCGTAAGAAATGCTGAGGCCAAGCCCGGTACCCTGGCCGACATCTTTAGTTGTAAAGAAAGGTTCAAATATTTTTTCCGCTACTTCAGGCTCCATGCCGATTCCGTTATCTTGAATTGTCATCTGCACCCGACCCACTTCGGTCGACGACGCTTTTATAGGTTGAGTTGAAATCCAGATCTGTCCGTTGCCGTTAATGGCATGTACGGCATTTGTCAGAATATTCATGATGACCTGATTAATTTGCGAGGCGTAGCAGTACACCAAAGGTATCGGCTCAAACTGCTTTCGAATTTGAATCCGGTTTTTCGTTTCGCCTTTGAGCAATTCTAAAGTCATGTCGATGGACTCGTGCAAGTCGATCTCTTTTAATTGCGACTCTTCAAGACGTGAGAAGTTACGCAATCCGCGCACGATATCACGAGTTCTTTGAGCGCCATCTTGGCAAGACTTGATGAGTTTAGGAAGATCTTGCCGGATATAATCAAAGTCGTTCTCCGCTTTAATTTTATCGGCTTTTTGCGGATTTTTTTCGATCTGTTGAATGATTTCGAAAAGCTTTTCGCTGTATTCGTGCAAGTGTGACGTATTGCTGTAGATAAATCCGATCGGGTTATTCAGCTCGTGTGCCACGCCGGCAACCAGTTGCCCTAAGCTTGTCATCTTGGCGGACTGAACAAGCTGCGCCTGGGCCTCTTTCAAATCCAGATTTGATTTTTCGAGCTCTTTGATTTTTTTACGCAAATCCATTCTGGTTTGATGCACGTTAAGACTCATCTGATTGAAAGTCGAAATCAACAATCCGATTTCAGTCCGGTTCTTGACCTTAAGTTGAACAAGAGAATCTGTGTTTTCGAAAGCGCGTAGCCCTTGAATCAGTTCTTTAACCGGTTTGAGCAGGAAGGAAGTGCTGATTAATATTGTCAATACAAGCAGCCCGATACCGAGCCCGGTTACCCCTAAAAAGGCGACATTGATATTTTTTAAAGCCGCCTGCGATTCTTTTTTATTTGTGCCGATGATAATCTTCAGGGGCGACTTACCCCACATAACCGTATAAACGATAAAACTGTACATATTGTTATCGAGGGGCACATCCACCAGTGTTTCACCTTCAGCTTTTTCGAGATTGGCGACCGTTTGGCCGGAGATAAGAGGAAATCTTTCAAGTGTGGAGTTCACTATTTTGTATTTTTCATCGACGAGAATCATTTCGAGCTTCAAGTCGCTTTTGATACGGTTCAAAAAGTTTTGTTTAAGTAAGATTTTTTGCTCAACGAAGCCAATCGTTTTTTTTGCCGAGTTAAGAATTTTTGAAACCATACCGAGCTCAAGCCCGGTATCAACACCGTTGATATAGCCGAAGTCTTCGCCCGCCTCAACCTGGTCCATAACGCGGGAATCAAGCGTTGATTGCAACTCCCCTGTAGGCATTTTTGCGCTCGTATAATATTCTTTTTCAGCGTACGTCATCTTTTTACCGTCGCGGTTGTAAATCGAAATATGGCTTAGTCCGCTGGTGTCTAACCACGTGCTTAAATACTCTTTAAGGGCTGTGTCATCAGCCACCGTCAGATTAAATGTGACGTGTGGGTTCATTGAAATAGCGTCGCGGTTATTTTTGAGCTCGTTTTGGTAATCGGTCATGATGACTTCGATTTCACGCGCATTTGACTGAAGACGCTGGATTTGTTCGCTCTCGAGAGCCTTTTCGAACTTAACGACGGAATAAAATGAAACAAGTGCTAGCGGAACGATTGAAAGTAAAAAAAACCACAACATCAAAATCAGGCGGAGCGAAATGTATTTCTGCTTCTTAGCTTCCGCCACTAATTGTGTTTAACCTCAATGATAAAGCGCTTGCTCCCGCCCGGAACAAGGCGAGGATGCTTTTCAAATTTGACAATCAACTTACCCATCTTACTCAGATAGGCATTCATTTCTTCCAAATTCTTTTCAGGGACTGTGTAATGGTAATAGGCCATTTCAGGATTTTTCATCCACCCCAGCTCAACCTCTCCGGCCTTAACGGCGCCAAAGTCGGCCATCTTTTTTAGAATCTCTTCGTTTGCGCCTGCCACATTTGAAACCAGCAAGCTGCCACGGTAAAGTCCACCTTCAGCTGGTTTATCTGCCGCAAGAGCAGGTGCGGTGGAAGGCGTTGGTGGCGGCGTTGGGGTCGGTGTCGGCTGCGGGTCGGCCGCCGATGTCGCTTGAGGCGTTGGAGATACAGCAGGAGCGATAGATTCCGGCGGTTTGTTTTTAGCTACTACGACCGGAGTCGCCGCAGGTGACTCTGCTTTAAGCGGAAGCTTTTCAACTTCATGAAGTACAACATTACGGTCGTGTGTGAAAAAAGAAATAAGCTGTGAAGGTTGTAGCACAACGATCACGGCTAAAATCACCAAAGCCGCGGTCGCTATCTTGAGCTTGTGTGAAGAACTTGAAACCGGCACCTCAGCCGAAGCGGAAGCGGCGGTTTGATCGGCTTTGACACTTTTTAAAATTAGCTTTGATTCAGCCACCACACCTTGAAGTTTTTTCTGAACTTTTAAATTCTGAATTTGACTGATGATGCGGCTGTACTCTTCTTTGGCCACCTGAAGACTCGGGTAAATTTTAAGTCCGGCTTCAACTTTAGCTGATTCTTCAATTGAGAGTTGTTTTAAGCAATAGTCGACGAGATTTTCATAGGTAAAAAGATATGAAATTTTATTGTCGTTTTGTTTTTTAAACTCGACCGACTCGTTTGATTTCAACTTCTGACTTGTAGAAGCTAATTTTTTGAAAATCTGCTGAAACAAAAACTGCGCCTTCTCGGCCGGGAGTTTAAGCAATGCGCCGAGCTCCTGAATTTTAATATCGAAGATTAGAACGCCGACAAAAATAAGCAGTTGGCTTTTTTGTGAATTTTTGTAGATGATTTTCCATTGGTCGATTTCTTCAAATTCAAATTCGTAAAAAGCCATTTGCGTGCTGATAGCCGGAATTTTATCATAGACCTGAACAAGCTTTGTAAATACCGAAAGAGTATCTTGATTGGCAATAGCCTGTTCAGCCTGAAGAATTACGGCTTGATAAACGTCAAATGCCTGCGAAGCATTTGAGTAAAGTAAATGGACCGCCAACCAAAGGCGGCTTTCAATAGAAGATTGCATCGTCACACCCAGTGACTCATGTTAGTCGATTGTAAGCTGACTGAGAAGATCTAGCTGGTCTAGAACTTTACCTGAGCCCATTACGACGCAAGTCAGTGGATCTTCAGCAATAGAAACAGGCAGTCCCGTTCGCTCACGAAGCAGGATATCAAGATTAGCTAAAAGTGCGCCGCCACCGGTTAAAACAATACCATTGTCGACAATATCAGCGGCTAGCTCAGGAGGTGTCTTCTCAAGGGCTGTGCGAACCGCATCAACCACTTCAGACAGCGGATCCATCAAGGCATCGTTAATTTGTGTACTCGTGATTTCAATCGTTTTTGGAGCGCCTGCAACCAAATCACGACCTTTAACTTCCATCGACTTTTCGGTTTCGAACGGATAGGCATTTCCGATCTGGAGTTTAATGGCTTCAGCCGTGCGCTCACCGATCAAAAGATTAAACTGACGACGAACGTAATTCACGATGGCTTCGTCAAATTTATCGCCGGCTACTTTAATTGATTTACAGTAAACGATGCCACCTAAAGAAATAACAGCCACACCTGTTGTGCCGCCACCCATATCCACAACCATATTGCCTGACGGCTCTGTGATTGGAAGACCTGCGCCTATGGCCGCGGCCATAGGTTCTTCGATCAGGTGAACTTCACGCGCACCCGCTGATTGAGCTGCTTCTTTGACCGCACGTTTTTCTACCTGCGTGATTCCGAAAGGAACGCAGATAATAATGCGTGGACGAACCAAGGCTTTTTTCTCGCCCATGGCTTTTTGAATAAAATATTTAAGCATTGAAGAAGTGACTTCGAAGTCGGCGATAACGCCGTCTTTGATCGGACGAATGGCCACGATGCTGCCCGGCGTACGACCTAACATTTCTTTGGCTTCTTTACCCACCGCAAGAACACGGTTTTGCATTCCACGGTAATTTTTTTGAACAGCGACGACAGAGGGTTCGTCGAGAATAATACCGCGCCCTTTGACGTAAACAAGGGTATTGGCTGTCCCGAGGTCAATGGCGATATCGTTTGAAAAATAGTCTGCAAATTTATCAAAAAAATTCATGGTGTTTTTAAAGTCTAAAAACTATGAAAATCAGAGTCAATGCAGATATTTAACGCAAGCCGCCAGCTAGACGCTGGCGTAAGTTGAAAACTTGTTTGGTTTTCGAACTATTTCAGTGTGCAAATGATATTCGTAACGCCATTTCCTTCATTAGCTGAGAACCTCGCCGCTGTTCGCAACGAAGAAGCTGAACGAGAAACTGGGCCCAGTAAATTATCAATGTTGGTCAAAAGCGTCAGCTCACCTGTTTCTTTATTCAAAATGCCTTTAACAGCGTCAGATTCACGAGAAATCTGCAGCTCTTCACCCGAAACAATCGAATTTACAGGACGACTAAACTGGATGGTCTCATATGCAACCCCGCCCACTTGGTGAGTCGGAGCACTTAGAGGAGAGGTACAAACTAAAGCCTGTAATTCTGAAACTGGCGCCGGAGCTGAACCGTTATTGCAGTTCACATCGATGTTCATTTCATTAATGACAGTACTTAAAGACAATGACGATGCAGCTGAACCCGAGTGATTAATCTTAACGAGACGTTTATTTTGATCGGTGTATTCAAGTTCAATTCTTAAAGTTTCAGGACCGCGTGCGTTGTTCGGTTGATAGACGATTCTGTACTTTCCAACATTTTTTGAACCTCGAAAGAATATGAGTTTTCGCGCTGGAACCTTGAGATTGACCCAAGGAGAGGCTGATGCTCTTTGACCCTTTGGAACTGAAGCCCATGCATTCCAGCCTGAATCCATCGTTAAGTTACATTGTAAATTACCCGGAATCACCGGAAAATTCGGATTGTTGGGGTTGTTCGGATTATTTGGATTGTTCGGGTTACCGCCACCGTTGCCGCCGTTTCCATTGCAATGTTCGCTTAAAATGCGGTTTGTAACGGCCGTTAAATTACATCCTTGAACGTTATTTTGTATGTTAGAAACCTGGTTACAAAGATCGTTAATATTATTTCCATCGTAAGCACGAGTGACTCGGCACTGCTGTTGACCCTGCGTTTGGTCCGCATTTACACAATCAATCGTGTCGTTTGCAAAGTCGCAATAAATATTATTTGAGCCCAGCGCTGTAACCCGGCCTTGTGGGCCTACCGTCGCAAGCTTCTGCACGTTACCGGGATTATTGTTTGACGGTTTACCTGGACAAGCCGACAGCACTAATAAACACGACAAAACAGAGGCGCTTTTAATCAAAAACTTCGTTTCCATGTATTGCTCCTTGCCGACCAAAATGGACGTTATTCGGCTCATATTGAAAACTTTGCAGACTTTGGGCCTGCCTCACAATGAACCTATTATTTTTAAGGGCCGTTTTAACGTCCAAGTTTTAGACAGTGACGGAACTGGACGTTTTAAAACTTTAAGAACCGCTAGCGACGGCCGATGAGATATCGTGGATTTCATATTTGATCTTATTCAGCTTATTATTGAAATAACTTTGTTCGGTGGCTCTACGTACATCGTGATCCACTTTATGCGTTCTAAAAAGTTCAATTCGACGAAAACTGATGTCCAAAACTTGCAGGCCCGTATTTCGCAGCTTCGCCTAGCTCTTAAAGCCAAGGTAAGACGTAAATCAAACACTTTCCGAACAATGTCTAAGGTCTCCGTTGTTGAGGATGATCTTTTCGACTCCACGCTGAAGTCTCTCTGTGAAGTTAAGTTTGAGACGAGCGACGATTTTCAGATGTATTTTGAGATTTCGAAGCAAGTCGTCAAGATTATCAGTATTGATAACAAAGGTGAGGGTATCACCAACCAAG
>JANPAD010000365.1:0-1548 GCA_031429735.1 Bdellovibrio sp.
CTTGCGCAAGGCTGTCCGGTCGATACGGTCGTTACCGAGGACGCTGCGTGGTACATGACCAAAAACCGCGCGATTGCGCTCTACGGCCTTCTGGTGTTGAGCGGTTGGGCGATGATGGGCGATGGGCGCCTCGGCATCGGTGTGTTTATGCTGCACGTCCTGATCACTTTTGTTCTTGAATTCAAAAATGCAAAAAAAAATGGAGTCTCTGATCAGCAAAAAAAACTTCTCAGCTGGGCGCTGGGGCTTTTCTTGTTTGCACTTTTACTCAATGCTTTAGACCTCAAAAAAATTCTTTGTATTCCGTCAAATCATATTATGACCGGACATGGGGTCTGGCATCTGGTCTGTGGCGTGGTCATTTGGTTGGTGGCTCGTTACTACTGCTTCTGGGACGATCCTGAGAAACAGCCACCCAAAAAAAACGAAACTTAAAAGGATGAGGTTTTTTTGAAAACGTGCGAGCGCTGCCTGAAATCTTTTGAATGTGGGGCTGGAAACTCCGCTTCCGGTTCTACCGAAAAGTGCTGGTGCTTTACTCTTCCGGCCACGAATTTAAAAACTGAATTTAGAGATTGTCTCTGTCCGAACTGTTTGAGTATCTTGTCTCAAGAGAACTTGCAAAAAGAAGAAGATTTTTATTTTGATGAAAACGGCCTGATGGTCATGACCGCGGCTTATCATTTAAAACGCGGCTTTTGCTGCGACAATGGCTGCCGCCACTGCCCTTATCCGAAAAAAAACTAGCGTGTGCAGTCTAATTTGAACTGACGGTAGTTCGAAGAGTTTTTTTGTTCGTAGTATGTACCTTCAAGGCTTGGCTGCCCGTTGACATCGCGCAAGATTAAAGAAATATACATCGGTACCGAATTCAAAACAATTTCACCTAAAACTTCTCCGGTAAAACGATCCGGCGAATTGATGCCTTGGTAGACCTTACCCTGAACTTCGTCAGCGACGTCGCTTTTGCTCGTCAACTCACCCAACCAGATCTGATCACGTGAAGTATTGAAGCTGACTTTTAAATTTTCTGTTACATTGGCGCAAACGATGTCAGCACCTTCAACACGGCTTTTAAGTTCTTTTGCTGCGGCTTGTGCGAAAAGACTCATTTGCAATACGACTAAGAATAATGAAATTAAACGCATATTTTTTCAACCTTGTGAGAAAAGTAAAATAGTCGAAATCGGGTTTTTAATCACTCTGAAAACCGTTTTTTGAATTTTTTGCGCTATTTTTTAGGGAAGCGGCGGTCTATAGTCACTAAAACTGCACCGAGTATTGCAAAAAATACTAAGATCGCAACGGCGAACACCATCACCATACCGAAACCGTACTTATCGACGTTCACAAAAAAGTAAGGGTAAATATGAATAATCTGTCCGCGAATCATGAGATAAATAAAATAACCAAGCGGCACTCCAAGCCACTTCGGGACATCCGAATATTTCAAATCCGAATTACGGTAACGAGTCAGCCAGAGGTAAAAAAACATAATCGGCACAACCGCATGCATTGTATGAGTCGCAAAAATTTCGATACCCTTCG
>JANPAD010000366.1:0-4899 GCA_031429735.1 Bdellovibrio sp.
TCGAAAAGCCGCCTGAATCTTGAATGCAGAATGGCATTCGACCTATTTTTTGGGTATTTGAGTTGCCCTGCTTCGGTTTTTTAGTCAGTATTTAAGTGATAGCTGTTTAACAAAAACCAAGGAGATATCAGTGCTTAAGAATTTAATTTTAGCCGCATCAACCGTACTTTTTTTGACCGGTTGCGATCCTTTTGAAGGTCTTTTAACTGTCAACACGCCGCTTGTTGTTAAGGGTGAAAAGGCCGTTACAATTCCAGCAGGCCAATACAATGCAAAACTTGAAATGCCATCAAAAAAAGAAATTCTGATCAAGATGAAAATCGCAGACAAAGATACAAAAATCAAAATCAAAACAGCTACTGAATTGAATATCCCGGATAGCGGCGACTTCTTAATTTCTGCAGCGACTTTGAATCAAGATTTTCATGCTGCGGGCCACGCCGATACAGTTGCAACGACCGGTCCGGTCAACACGGGTTACCAACGCTGTACTTATCAACGCCGTGAAACACAATGTTACTCTACTCCGCAAGGGCAAGTTGTATGCCGTGACTATTGGGTCACTGTCAACGGTCAGCAATTTGTTGAGTATCAAGACCGTCAAACAGACAAGAAAATCAAAGTGGGTTTCTACCGCGACAGCAGTGCTTACTTAGCCACTTTCGCCGGTGAAAAATCGTATACAGAAAGAATTATTCGCTACGAAGGCCAATGTTACTAAGCTGAATTCAGCGAGTTCTTAAATTTTAACCTAAATTTAACAAAAAGGCCGATCAAAAAAGATCGGCTTTTTTTGTGACCTTGCTGTTAAAATTGTTAAAAAATTTAATAATTTTACGTCTCAAATCACCACTCAGAAAAATAAAAATGTAGACGCGTTCTCAATCGAATTCGGCACGCATTTTCGTTTAAGCAAAATCAAAGTTGCACCGAAAGATGAGTATCTTTTAAGGAGCGCAGGCGTGCATTCAGTTACAGCTTTATTTTATTTGCTGATTTTTACCACCGACGCCAAGGCAGCAATGTTCGAAGCGGAGTGCAGAACACAGACGGCATCACACGCGGCGATTGTAACTAAAGTAAAGCTGTCGCGGAGCGGGCTCTTGTGGTTGGGTGAGGCCGTAATACTCGGAGAGCAGGCTGAACGACTTTTTGTACGTGTTCAAGATACTCCTGGGGAATTGAGCTTTGACACCAGTATAAAAAGAAATGAAAAAACCGTCGGTTCAAGCGATACTGAAATTTTATGGCGCGAAGAAAACCCTAATACCGGTTATCCGGCAATCGATAACCCCGAAGCCACCGCTCATATCGTAATGACATATGCGGATTCAGGTGCACAGGCCACCGTGAGCTGTTCAATCCATCAAATTTAGTTTCATTCAAGATGCATTAATTTCATAAGTGACTAAGTTTTTGTCAATTCAGTTGAGGGCTGTGGCTCATCTAAGCTTATAGAATGGTTGTAGGGGTTGGTATGAATATCGCTAAGAGCTGCATACCACTAAAGCTCCTAACCCTATGTGAGAGGATTCTTGATATGAAAAAAATGCTAACTATTCTTTTGGTTTTATCTGCCGGAGTTTCAGCTTCAGCGGCCTTCACGAACGATGCGATTCTTGGCCCTAACGATACATTTGCCTGTGATTCGTTTGCTTCGAATACAAAAGTTGCTTGTATGCCAAATACGCAATCAAACTACAACCAACGCACTTCGTTTCCGTCGGGACCGGCTATCTTTATAGCGCCGTACCAAGTTGTTGAGTGTCGTAATGTTGGCGGTAACCGCGATGTGATCTGTAACTCGGGCATTATGCCGGGTGGACCGATCGGTCCTGGCCCCGGTCAATTTCAGCCGCCGCCGCCTCCGCCACGCTTTGCGTTCGGTTACCCGGACTATAACTGTTTAATGAATCTTCCTTCAGTGGCTAACGCGGACGAAATGGCTTCGAATGGCATCGTGCCTGCGACGAACCGTGTGGCTGACCGATGCGAACAGAACCGTGATTTACGCGAAGTTCGTATACTCCAGAACCAAGGCTACGCGTGTACGGTTGATACTTTGGCAGCCAACAACCAAGGTAACTTTGCTTGTGCGCAAAGCTTAGCTTCGAAAGTTATCAATCAGGGTACTCTTAAAGGTAGTCACCGTTCACGTTTTGAGCGCGAGTACTGCGCGACTAAAACTTATAAGTGCGTTCGTACTTTCTAGTTAAATATCAATAGATCTGAACTGAAAAGCCCCGACATGAATTCATGCCGGGGCTTTTTGTTAGAAAAATTTGATTTTAAGAATACAAAAAATCTAGCGATTACAGGTGTAAGTATCTTGCTGTACAAAATTACCCGGAGCGCCTGTGGGCATAACCAATTGGAGTAATTTTTGATTCTCATTAGAGGTGTAGGCTTTGACTTCTCTTTTTAAAGAATTGTCTGACAGTCTAAAGCAATCGTAACCCTGTCTTTGCTCGTTTTTACAGATGTATCCCATTAAATTAAAATTAGAATTTTGAAAGCTGCTCATGTAAATATCTTGTTCGGTTTTATCTAAATCTAAATTGGTTAAAGATTTAAAAATACGAGGATTAAAAGTTGTAGAAACTTTCTCGCCGGTCGTGACATTGTAAACTCCGCCTGAAGTGAAATTACAATTGATTTGTTGGCTGGCTGATGCGAACGATTGAAAGGCCATAATAAGTACAAAAATAGTTTTGATCATAAAAAATGTTCCCTTGCTTAACAGTCTGCAAGCGAATGCAGCAAGGGGCAATGATTTTTTACTTAAATCCGCTCTGAGAGCGGCTTTACCAGACGTTGCGGGCTGCCGATATACTCTGACAAAGGGCGTATAATGCGGTTGTTCGCCGCTTGCTCCATGATATGGGCTGACCAGCCCGTGGTACGCGCCATCACAAAGATCGGCGTAAAGAAGTCGATTTCAAAACCCATCATGTAATAAGCGGGCCCTGCCGGGAAATCTAAATTCGGGTAGATTTTCTTCTTTTCAGCCATCACATTTTCAAGAGAAGAGTACAATTTCATCCACTTTTGCTGACCGGTGACGTCGGCCATCACTTGGGCGTATTTTTTCATGGTTGGCACGCGCGAGTCGCCCGATTTGTAAACGCGGTGACCGAAGCCCATGACTTTTTTCTTTTGTGCAAGCGCATCGATCATCCACTGTTCAGCTTTATTCTCGTCAGCTATTTCGATCATCATGTGCATGACCATTTCGTTCGCTCCACCGTGCAGAGGGCCTTTTAAAGCGCCGATGCCCGCAACAGTGGCCGAGTAAATGTCTGATTGAGTTGAAGTGACAACCCGTGATGTGAACGTGGAAGCATTGAAGCTGTGTTCAGCATAAAGAATCAAAGAAACGTCAAACGCCTTCACAACTTTTGCATCCGGAACTTTTCCGAAGCACATGTGAAAGAAGTTTTCAGCCATTGTCAGCTTCGGGTCTGGAGCAATAAAGTCCTGACCTTTTTTGAAACGGTAATCGGCCGCCACCATAGTTGGAATTTTTGCCAGCAGCTGAATTGATTTATCAAGATTGGTTGCCGGTGTTGCATCCCAGATGCGTTGGTCTTCACAGCCTAGAAAGCTGACACCTGTGCGGATTGAATCCATCGGGTGACATTTTTTTGGAAGAGCTTTAATGACGTTCAGATTTTCCTTTGTGATATCACGCAAAGAACGTTCTTTCGCGGTGAATTCAGCTAACTGAATTTTGTTCGGAAGTTCGCCGGTGTAAAGCAAGTAAGCCACTTCTTCAAATGTGCAATTCTCAGCTAAATCCTGAACAGGGTAGCCACGGTACATCAAAGAATTGGTGTCTGCATTTACTTTTGAAACGCTCGAAGTGTCCATGACGACGCCTTCAAGACCTTTTTTGACATTCATTTTTTCGGGTTCGGCAACGTAGTCGGGGTTGATATATTCTGACATTTTTGGCTTCCTTATGCTTATTTAGAAAAAACTTATTAAATAAAATACGTTAAAGTAGGTCAAGTTAAAGCCATTGCGTTGATTGTCGTATTGCCATTTTGTCGGGCAATTTTAGCTTAAAAACATTGAGCTCGTACTTTGATCGCAAAGAAGTCATTTGAATTCATCAAATTTAACTGACTTGTCGCTGCAACTATTCGAAAATATGGATTCTAATAATAAAAGGAAACAGATGAAAAGCACTCAAAGTTTGTCACATTCAGAAATCGTTCAGAAAAAAGTTTGGACAGCAAAAATTTTTATATTTGCAGCGGCTTTTCTTTCAATGATTTTTTCTATTTATCTTTACTACACAGGCAATACATTAAATGGAATATTTGTTGGTATTTGGGTTCCGTCAATACTATCAGCGGGAGCACTGTTAATGGCAGGTCAACGTGTCTGAAACGGAAATTCTAATTTTTGGGGCTTTTGTTTTTACGCTACTTTTAGTAGGTTCTTACGCTTATCTTAGAGTCGTATTTGAAACAAAAAGCTTAGATAAGTAAAAAATGTAAATTAGGCTGTTACGGCGTTATCAAGCTAGAAGAGTTAAGTACGGCTCCATTTAAGTTGAAAACAGTGATCACTTTTCTCTGCCCCATGAATCAGCTGCACTTGAGCTTTCTGAAGTAAATCATTGAGTTGGTGATGAGTCATTTTACTTAAGCTTAAAGTTAAAGATATTCTGATCGAACTGGTTGTAGTCTTCATACGCGGTCAAATCGTACAACTGCTGACGGGTTTGCATCATCGGCACAGCTTCAGTTTGTGAACCCGTTGATTTAATAATGTCGAGACCTTTTTCAGTCGCGCCCATCGCCAGACGCAATGTCGTGACCGGGTAAATGACCATGTTGTAACCCAAGTTTTCGAGTTCTGTTTTAGTGTAAAGTTTGCCTTCGCCGAATT
>JANPAD010000367.1:0-4523 GCA_031429735.1 Bdellovibrio sp.
GTGTTGACATGGATGACGTTTTTTTTGTTAGCCTACATATTAACAGCTCTTCAAACTAAAACAGATAGGTCAGCCTTAAGGCACGGAACCTTCGGCCCCTCTTGGCCGCAAAGTAAAGCGGATTGGTCTATTATAGTTGCGCTGCTCGGCACCACCATCAGCCCGTATCTCTTTTTCTGGCAAGCCTCGCAAGAAATTGAAGAAATGCACAAAAAGAAATTTTTCAACTTCAAGCTCACTGAAAAAATACGCAATATCGATATTTTACTGGGTACTTTTATTTCGAATCTGATTATGTACTCAATCATTTTAACTGCGGCTAATAGTTTACACGCCAATGGCATAACCAATATTGAAAGTTCGCGGCAGGCGGCCCAGGCACTTGAACCACTGCTGGGCTCCGCCGCTGTCTTTTGTTACACGTTCGGCCTTTTAGGCGTAGGGCTATTGGCCATACCAACACTTGTGGGGTCGGCCTCATTCGCCGTTGCTGAAATCTTCCATTGGAAAAGTGGCCTTGATAAAAAATGGTATCAGGCCAAAGCCTTTTATATGTTTTTAACTGTCTCTATGATTGTTGCTATGGGGATCGACTTCGCCAAGATCAACCCGATCAAAGCCCTTTTTTACTCTTCGATTTTAAACGGGTTGCTTTCTCCGGTTCTTATTACTGCCTGCTTACTTGTCGCGACCGACAAAGCGCTGATGAACAAAAAAATGCTGAGTCCGGTTTCGAAATTTTTAGTTTTTATCACCGCCCTCTTGATGACTCTAGCGGCCGCCGCCATGTTTATTGTTTAATTCAATTTATCCCAAACTGTCTAAGTTATTTACGCTAAAACAGACATTCATTTTTTAATGTTTTAATTGAGTACGATTCAGCATTTCTACGGAATTATAAAAAATTTGATTTAGAATAGAGTCATATAAACTAGGAGTGTTTATGACAATTGCAAGATGCATGATTTACTCGTTCACCTCATTACTCATTTTTTCATGTCAAAACGGTGGCAATAGTCCGAGCGTCGAAGAGGTGCCGGCGTTAAAAGATTTCAATGCCATTGCCAGATCGCTTGCAGTCAGCACAACATTTATTATTCCGACCGATCTGAATGAAAACTGCGCGTTCGATAATAGTGTTGTTATTAACGGAACCTCGGTTACGGCCTATCAAAACTCGTCTGTTGACGCGGGTTCGAGTTGTGTCAGTGAACAACGCACTTGCACCAGCGGAATACTGTCCGGGAGTTACAACTACAGCAGTTGTCAAATAGGACAAGCGGCCTCTTGTTTGTTTAACGGCGAAACTATTCTAAGTGGCGATTCTGTAACCGCCTACACCACTGCAAATGTAGCCGCCGGCACCGCCTGTTCATCTGAAGTCAGAACCTGCAATAATGGTGTGCTGTCAGGCTCGAATCAATTTGCATCCTGCACGGTCGACACGCCGGCCGCTTGTCTTTTCAACGGTCAAACTATCGCCGATGGCGCCAGTGTTCCGGCTTACGTCAGTTCATCTGTGCCCAATGGTGGCGAGTGTTTAATGGAGTACCGTACCTGTACCAACGGATTACTTTCAGGAACCAATCAATTTACAAGTTGCTCTGTTGAGGCTCCGCAAAGTTGTTTGTTCAACGGCCAAAACGTGGCCAGTGGCGAAGTCATCACAGCTTATCTGAACTCAACCGAATCTTTTGGTTCCGCGTGTAAATCTGAATCGCGCCGCTGCACCGATTCCGTGTTGGACGGTTCTTATCAATATGCATCTTGTGTCGTTGACGCCCCGGCCGCTTGTCTTTTCAACGGACAGACCATCACCCACGGTCAAACTGTTACGGCGTATTCGAATTCAAGTGTTGATTACGGGCAAACCTGCGGAGCCGAAACTCGCTTCTGTGATAACGGGCATCTTTCAGGTTCGTTTGAGTTTGCAAGTTGCGATCAGGGGCAGCCCGCCAGCTGTCTGTTTAACGGAATAACCGTTCCGAGCGGCTCTCGAGTCACAGCTTTTGCAAGTTCCGCAGTCAACACGCCCAACCTCTGCCAAAGCGAAGAGCGCAGTTGCGATAACGGTATCCTGTCCGGAAGTAATAACTACGCAAGCTGTGTTGAAAATGCTCCAGCCTCATGTTTATTTAATGGCCGGACAATATTAGATGGCCAAACCGTGGTGGCTTATCAAAACGCCGGGCAAGCGGACAACAATCATCCGAAAAAGAAAAGCAACGTTAACGCAAATAAGAAAGATAAGGACAAGCATCCAGGTGATGACGACGATGATGATGATAAAATCAATTTATGTACGGCAGAAAATCGCACATGCCACAACGGTGTTTTATCCGGAAGTTTCGTCTATTCAAACTGTCAAAACAAAAAATATGACGACGAAGACCCGGACGATGACGACACGATCAAAATCTGCAAACTTGTTGTCGAAATTAAGCATAAAGAACATTACGAGCAGCATCCAAACAACGGGCTGCATCTCGGCTGGCTCAAATATAAAGAAAGATTTAACTGCGGAAAACACAAAGGTTGGGTTAACCATAAAAATAAAGATGAAAAGCACGACTGCAGCAAGCCTTCAGATTGGCACAAATGATTCAAGCTGTAATAAAAAGTATAGAAATGAAAACTATTCGCCGGCAGGGCCGGTTATATGACTGATTTTAAAACCGGAAATTCTTTCGACTTCTTCCGGTGAAACTTGATATTGCTTCCAGTCATCTTGATTAACCGGAGTAGCCGCCGTCGTGTCACCGCTGTTCGGCGCTCCGGGACCGAAAGAAGACTCTTTGCAAAGCTCTTCTTTGTTTAAGTGCGGCTTCTCGCCGGTGCGGAGGATATTCGGCATGACGACTGCAATAATATCAGGTTTAACGTTTTGATCGTTGATATCTTGATCTTTGTTCACATAAATCAAAATCTTGAAATTCTTCGACGGAACCGGAATATCGCCGTTCTTACCGATCGCACCGAAGTCTTCATCATAAATTGGACCCGAAATGATGTAGACTTTTTTACCTTCGGTGCGAACCAGCTCACGCGAATAATGTTCTAAATGCGCCCACATGCCGCGGTTCAAAAACGCAGTTTGCGGAACCATATTACTCATCAAGAAAGTCAGTTCGTTGAGAGGTAACGTGGTCGTACGATCTGCCGAAGGTACCTGATGACCACGGTCAAAGCAGCTTCCGAGATAATCATCTTTTTGAACCGCGTGTTGGTCGCGCGCACTCAGATAGGTTTCAAGGTCCGGATCCTGATTAAATTTGTTCGAGCGCCCGACGGTACCCATATCAGAAGCTTCAATTTTCCATGCGGCCCAGTTTAAAAGTCGTTTTTGTGGATTGATCGAAAGAAGATAGACATCTCTTGAAATTAAAACTTCAGGAACATTATTTGTATTAACCGGGGCATACTGAGAAACATTGATATTATCAGAAAGCGGCAGGCCGCCGATCACATCTGAGGTGCTGCTGAAGGCAAGAAGCTTAAGTGGCAGTATGAATAAGAATACAATCTGAACTAACTGCTTGAACTGAGAACGACTCTTCATAACAAACCCCTCTATTATGAAAATAAACGTCGCGCCAACCACATCATGCGGTTTTCGTCCCCGTTTACTGGTGAAACCATTTCAGTTGAAATCCCGGACTTTGTAAACCGAGAAGTTTAATAAGCGTTTTATGCATGTCTATATGCGGCAAATGCTTAATAAACTGAAAAACAGTGCTTAAATAAAGTGTGCCTAAAATTGTAATTCTTTTTCTTATTCTTTTGTTCTTCCGATTAGGAGCCGCGATGCCCGCCCAAGTCTTACTTATTCGACATGGTGAAAAGCCGCCGCAAGGGAACGAGTTGAATGAACAAGGGTGGAAAAGAGCCGAAGCTCTCCCTAATCTTTTCAAAACTCGCGATGAGTTTATGAAATATGGTACGCCTGTCGCACTTTTTGCGCAGAAACCTTTTGCTGATGGCTCTTTGCGCGCACTGCAAACTCTGTTGTACGTCTCGCGTGAATTTCAAATACAAACTCAAACACCTTATTTGCGTGATGAGACGACAGCGCTTGTTCAGCTGATTAAAAGTGACCGTTCACTCGATGGTCGTATGATTGTGATCTGCTGGCAGCACGAAGCGCTGAAAGATATCGCGAAGGCCTTTGGCGCAACAAAACTTCCTGCATGGCCAGCAAAACAGTTTGACCGAGTGTGGAGCCTAAGTTTCGCTTCCGATGGACAGTTGAATCAATTTGAAAACTTGCCGCAACGGCTTTTGCCTACTGACGATTCAAACTAGCTGTAATCTGTCGGCTGACGATAAACAACATAATCATACCCGGAATGGCCAGCAATCCGCAGGTGATAAAAAACGGCGCCCACCCCAGAACTTTAACTAAATCTCCTGAAAAACCTGAAAAGAAATTTCGGCCAAGTGTCGCGATGCTTGATAAAATCGCGTACTGAGTTGCGGTGTATTTTTTATTTGTTGTGGTGGCTAAATAGGTAACGAAAGCCGCC
>JANPAD010000368.1:0-6385 GCA_031429735.1 Bdellovibrio sp.
CCACTACGACTGCGTATTAATTTATCTGAACCGACTCAGTGACCTGCTATTTACTTGGGCGCGCTGGGCGAACATGAAAAATTCGACAAACGAAACCATCTGGAAAAAAGAAAATGTCTGATCAACAAAATACCACCGCACCTGCTGGGGTAGCGGTCGCACAGCCGGATCGTCGCAAAAATCCCGAACAGCGCATTGTTTTGCAGGAAGCTTTTCAGGACGACTCAAATAACTTAAGTGAATTTTTTACCTCTATTCCGATTCGTGGCGAAATGGAAATCAAAATTCAGCGTCAAAATAATTTTTTTTCATTTTATCAGCGAATGAATATTCATCACCGTACTTTTATTATTAAAGACGGTACCGAGACTTTGGGCATCGCTTCCTTTTTGTTTAAGCGCCTAGCTTTTCAAAATCGGGTCATTAAAATTGGTCATGCTTGTGACTTAAGGATTTCACCGAACCGCAAAGCCATTTTGACTTGGTCAAAGTTTTTCGAACCTTTGCTTGAAAAAATTCGCCGCGAAGAAAATTGCCACACCTTCATGACCTCGATCAATCACTCCGAAACACAGGCGCTGAACGCCTTCATACGTCCGAAGCTGAAAAGGGCTCACCAGCCGCAGTACGCTTTAGCCCGCTCTTATAATGTGGTTTCAATTCATGGCTTTTATCCGTTCAGAAATCCGGCGAATAAAAACATCACCGTTCGTGAGTTTGAAGATGATGACAAACCGAAGCTCGTTGAATACCTCAAGAAAAATTGTCAGCAAGTCGACTTTATGCCCGCCGAAATGGTTGAAAATGTGGTCGAATACATTGACCAGTCCCATCTATATTCGTGGGGGCAGTTTTTAATTGCCTTTGATGCTGAACAAAATGTAGTAGGTTGCGCCCACCCGCTCAGCTCAGGCCTGCTGCAGAATTACATGCCGCAAACCTACAATTCGCGCGCCCATAATTTCAGGCAATTTTTGAAGGTGGCCAGTTGGCTGGGCTTCGCCCGCCGCTTGACCCGTCCGTTTTCAAGAACTCAACGTCAGGAGTCTTTGCACTTCAGACTGTTACATTTTTTGTTTTCGAATCATCAAGAGGTTTTCAACGCCCTCATCCGTGCCTGCTATATAACTTCATCTCAAAATGAATTTATCACTTATGCCTACGAGGCTTCGGATTTCAAAATGAAGCCGCCCCGCGGAAGTATTTTTACTGAACTGCCGTACGGACTCTATTCGATTGAAACGAATAACCGCGAGATACCGCCTGAAATGAGCCTTTTGCAGACCTCGCCTATGTGGCTTGATTTTCTTTGGTTCTAGTTTGAATTTTGCCGTATTTAATTCGGAGTTTTAACTTCAGCGGCCGACGTCTTTTGAAGCTCAATGCAGGCGATCTTGAATGTGTTTTCCTGAATAATTTCTTTGTACACCACTCTGAATCCGAAATTATTGAATAGATAAATATACTGATTGGTTTTTTCGAATTCTTCGTCTTTGTAAACCGGATTAAATATGACAACTGTGCACTCCGGAGACGTGACCGTTTTCAAAGCCGTGTACAAGTAGCGGCTGAACCGCTTCGGGTGCTTTTGAAACCCCAGATAGTCCAAAACAAAATTGAAACACAGCAAATCATACTTTTTATGAACCTTTTCGAGCTCATCAAAATCTGCTTTCACAAACTCTGCATTTTGAATTTTTATGTTACGTGATTTGGCGCGCTGAATGGCGGCCTTCGATACATCAACACCCGTGTAGTGCCGACTGACCGAACTCAGCGCTTCTGCAAAAAGCCCTTCGCCGCAACCGACATCAAGGCATTCATTAAATGTTTTCGTGAGGCGATTTTTCAGAAAGGTTTCGATCCGGGGCCGGCTTAATTCAGCCGACCATGGGTCGATCATTTGATACATGTCTTCAAGATACTTTTGACGTCGTTTTTTAAATAGGAAGTAGTAAACGGCGTCTAGCATTTTAACGATAGAATTACTGAGCTTTTTGCTTCAATGTCGCAATCAGCTTGTCGTATTTTTCAGCGTATTGTTTTACTTGTTCTGCATTGGCTTTAGGATCACTTTGCAGGCTTTGTGCCGCGTAGTCAGATTCAGCGCGTTTTAAAATGAGCTGCCAGTTCTTTTTTGCTTTTTCTTTATCAAGAGGTTTCAAACCGAAACCTTCAATTTGCAGATCGATTTTTTTAGCGAAATCAAGATTGCAGATCAACTGCACTTTCTCGTTATATTCCATCGCTTTTTCAATTTTGCCGAGAGTGTTCAGTTTTGATGTCGGATCTAATACTTTGTAATCGCCGTTTTCGTCAACTTCATTAGGGTTCAGACCCATCACACCCATCACCAACATCATGTCGCTGTTGAAATCAACACGCAGCTTAAGTATTGCGAACATAATTTCCTGGTAGGCACCTTGATTCGATTCGGTTTTAATGATTTCAGCCACAGTCGCGTCAGGCAAAAATCCGGCAATCAACTCAAGCATATAGAAGTCAGCAATGCGGTCGTGCTGAAAAGTCTCTTCGTCGCGCACCGGAAAGGAATCTGCCGACTGTTGCTTCGTAATTTTAATTAAATAATTTTTAAAGAAAAGAAGCGTTTCATTTGCTGTCAGAGATTCAGCCAATGTGCGCGAGCACGCCAGCATATCAAGCGGGATCGGCACAAGGTTTGCTCGTACCGCTTCCTCTTTACACATTTTCAAAGCTTCAGCCTGTTTTTGTTTTCGCACGCCTTCTTTGACATAGGCTGTACTTTCTGCCATGGAGTCCATTTTTGCAGGAAGCGTTTCAGTGCCATCCATTATGCGTTGAATCTGGCCGCATGAACTGAGTAATAAGACGATCAAAATAAGTTGAAGCTTTTTCATTTAATTCTCCGAAGTTTTTGAAATTAGTAAACACGCACCAACAAAGAGGCTTTTAATTTTTCTAAACCGCTGTCAGCAGGTGTACCCAGCCAGATCGACATAATTTTTGTCATAACCGCAGGAGAACCGACAAGTGACTGAGTTTTTCCAGCCGCATCTTCGTAATACAGGTTTGTTTTAACGTTTTTAGCGTCTTTAACCATTAAGACAGTCAAAGATTTGCCAACAGCTGCATCAGCTGATTGAGAGAAAAGAGCCAAAATGTTTGTCATTTCAGTGTCGATGGCAATTTTGTTTACGGTTAAAGCTTCTTTAAATGAGTTTGATAAATCCGCCGCTGAAACCGTGCGAAGCATATCAATTTTTAAAGCGACGCGTGTTGAATTTTGAACTAATGATTGCAAGGCGCCCGCATCACGGGTGAAGCCGGCTTTATTGTCTGAGAAAAGTTGCGCAACGTAAACTTTAGCATCAACTATCAAAACGCGTTTAGTGCGAAGTCCGGCACCTAAAAGATCCATCGTCAGTGCTGTCGGTTTTCCGGCTGCATCGTTAATGACTGCCGATTGGTTTAAAACGATTCCGCTGTTGTTTTTGTCGCCGGCTGTGTAGCTAAGTAAAGCCGCTTGAGCTGATACAGTCACGAGCATGATTAAAGACATGGCTAAGTTTTTCATAAGTCTCCCGTTAAATTTGTTAAGGTTTAAATCGGGATCAAAAAACCATATATCATGGGACAAGGGTAGTCTTTTTTGAAGTCTTAGCTTACAGCGAACGGAGGGCTTTTTGAGTTGAGTTTGAGCCGAAAAAGGCAGGCAAAAAATACACTATGAATGGAGTTGGATACCATTTTTTACATCGCTCCAGAACCACGTTAAGTTCGGGTCTTGCGATATGACATCAAAATGCGGCTTAGTCTCAGGCGATGTGTGGCGTTTTAAATAGCTTTCAAGCTCATCGAAGCCGGGTCCGATTGTGACAACCTGAAGTTTTTCTAAAGTCGAAAGTTTAATAAAGAGATCTGCGATTTCAGAAAAGTTTGTGTAATCGCGACGGCGCACGATCAGATCAGGATTGCCGCCTTGGCGCGCCCACCGGTCATACAAAGCCGTTTGTAATAATGTTTTGAGACGAAGTTTCTGATGATAATTCAATTGGCCGAATACGGCTTGGTCCATCATCGCAATGAAAAGATCGCAATTTAAAAATTCGCCTTGGTTTTCGCGGAGACATTGAATGATTTCAGGAATGCGAAGCAACGATTTGCGTATGTGCAAATCCTCTATGAGTGCTCCGTCCGTGAAGTAGATGACCGTCATGGTCACTTTATTACTCATCTAGCCCTTAGGGTAGCAGACTTTTATCCCGTTTTTAAAGAGGGTCTCAAGAAAAAAAGAAAGAATTGGCCGTTGGTCCAGATTGAGTCCAGCTCGGCCGCCAACTCGTCTTTAGACTCCACGTGACATAGGTCTGTTGATATGATTTTGGTTAGATGAAACTTGGACGATCAGGCAGCTCAAATAGCAATTCAAAATTGTCAACGTTGGCACTTTACGGCTTACTTGCGTTTGTTGCGTTTTGTATTGCCGATTTGACGATTATTTATTTACGCCCCATCTTCATTCCCGATCAAGCGCCCCCGCGCAAAAGCTCGGTCAATTCAGCGCGCACTTTTTTTGACCGAAGTCAGTACTCCATCATAACGAATCGCAATCTTTTTTCTTCAACCGGCGAAATGCCTCCGGCCATAACCATGGCTCGGACGGAACAGAAAAAAGAAAATGATCCGGTGCCATCGCAGTTACCCATCACGGTTATCGGAACACTTGTGCACTCGAACCCGGCCAAATCAATCGCCGCCATGGAAATTAAAAGTAAAAACAAAACCGGTTCTTATATTGTCGGCGCAGATATTGAGGGAATGGCTAAAGTTGAACGCGTGGAGCGCAATATCGTTTACATTCGGAACAGTTCCAACGGTATGCTCGAGTTCCTGGAGATGAGCAAGAACGCCAACAAGGTGGGTTTTGATCCGCAAAAGGGTCAGGCGGCCAAAGGGCCGAAAGAAGTCGTGAATGCCGGAAACAATACGTTCGCGATTTCACGAGCTAATCTTCTGAAATACACGAACGATCTTTCAAGCGTTCTGATGCAGGCACGCGCGGTGCCCAATCGCGATCCGAATACAGGTGAAATTAACGGCTTCAGAATTTTAGACATGCAGCCCGGCAGTATTTATGAGCAACTGGGTTTGCAACGTATGGATGTAATCCGCGGCGTAAATGGCGAGCCGGTGGACAGCATTCAAAAAGCGATGGAAATGTACAACACGCTGAAAAACGGGGCTCAAGTTAAAATGCAAATTGAACGTGGCGGTAAAGTTGACACGTTTACATACGACATCAAGTAGAAAGAGGTTTAGGAATGACCTTTCAAAGAAAATTATTTTCGACAGTGCTAGCTGTGTCGCTTCTGATGACGCAGACTCTGCGCGCGCAAGTCGATGATTCGCCACCTCCTCCGATTGAAGATTTCAGTGCACCGACTGACGTAGATGATTTTGGCGGCGCACCCCTCGGCGCACCGACGCCACCTGCCGCTTCTGCAGATTCCGGCGGAATTGATACCGTCATCAAAGCTGATCCGAATGCAAAACCCGGCATTTTAAATAAAAACCAAAAAGGTAAGTTTGCCCGCGCCAACCCAGAAGACATCACGGCTGAAAACTTTCCTGAAACAATTGAATCGTTTGACTTCCCGAACGTTGAAATCACCGACGTTATCCGTGCGATCAGCGAACTGACGGGTAAAAACTTTATCATCGACTCAACCGTACGCGGTAAAATTACGATTTTAGCGCCAAGTAAAATTACGGTGGCTGAAGCTTACAAGGCTTTCTTGTCGGCGTTGGCTATTAATGGTTTTACAGTGGTTCCGAGCGGCGGCTTTTTGAAAATCAGAAACGCCCGTTCAGCGCAACGTGACAGCATTGACACTTACTCGGGTGCTTATTACCCGAATTCAGATCAGATGATTACGAAAATCATCCACTTGAAACACATCAGCGCTGAGGCGGTTCAAAAAGATATTCGTCTTTTAACTTCAAGCTATGGTGAGATGAGTATTTTTAATCAGACAAATTCTCTGATCATTTCAGATTTCGGCGCCAGCATTGACCGTATCATGAAGATCATCAATCAATTAGATGTACCGGGTTTTGAAGACCAGCTTGAAGTGGTCGGCATTAAATTCGCAAAAGCTAAAGACATTGCCGAGCTGATCGATAAAATCGTTAATAAAGGACAAAAAACCCAAACCGCAGCTCCGGGTGGATTTGCTGCAGGCGTTCCCCGTTTCGGCGCAGCACCTTCGGTCGCCACCAACAGCAAGCAGGGTGCAAGTTATTTTTTAGTTTTCCCTGAAGACCGCACCAACTCGTTAGTCGTTGTCGGCAATAAAGCCGGCCTCGCGCGCGTTAAAAAATTAGTGGCGCAGCTCGATTTCAA
>JANPAD010000369.1:0-2439 GCA_031429735.1 Bdellovibrio sp.
CCTAATTGAGCCACCACTGAAACACTGCGCTAGTTTTGGCTCAGCTTGCAGGCCTAAGCCATTTTCGCTAAAATCACGATAGGAGGCCCATCATGGATGAGGTCGAAAAGTTCTTTAAATGCCCTTATTGCTTAGAACGTATCTCGATGATTCTGGACGTTTCCGTCAGCGACTTTCAAACCTACATCGAAGATTGTGAAGTCTGTTGCAACCCCATTCAAATTTCGTACAACTGTGAAAATTCTAAAGCCAAAAACTTTACGGCCGCCAAACCTTACTAAACAAAACGGTGCTTGCCTTTAAGCCCGGTTCGTATCAGCATTTAATCATGGAAACAGACTCAAATACCTGGAAGAAATGTAGCGTTTGCAAAAAATCAATTGCTCTTGGCGGTAAGTATTACGAATGCAGCGTTTCGACCTGCAACGGGGAACGTACCGGCTACACGTTTTGCAGCATTCAATGTTTTGAAACTCATCTTCCGGGCGCACGTCACCGCGATGCGGGCGCAGTTGAAAAGAAAGCTCCGATGTCAGCGTTCGCAGAGGCTCCACGGCGTATAATCGTCAACTCCGGCGCCTCGTCCGCAAGCCCTGCCGGCGCAAAAGCCCCGGTCGGCAAATCTTCGATGGAAAACGAAGTGTTGGTTGTTGTTTCTAAGATGAAACAATATATCAAAGATGTTTCAGACATGAACACGGCCGAAGATGTTAACCGCATTATTTCACAGATGATCCGGGTGCATTTAGATCGTGCCATTGAAAGCGCGCGTAGCGATGGCCGCAAAACCGTTATGGCCCGCGATTTTAATGTGAAGTAGTTTTTATTAAGGTTTGGCTTTTTCAGTTTCATCTCTGAAGATGATCTGAATTTTCTGCGGATCCAGCGATTTAAGCTCAGGACTGATTAAAAGCCATTTTTGTAACATCACTTTAACCGATTCACGCGCTTGTTCGCGGTAACTTGATTTTAAATCTTCGGATTTTTGACTCAAGTATCCGGTTAACTGAGACATAATCTGGGTCTGGATTTTTTTTACGTTGTACAAAAACGGCGCTTCGTTCACCACGAAGGTGATTCCCGATACATCCGCGGCAGGCTCGTAGCTTTTTAATGCCGGCACCGTTATTTTATAGCCATCACCGCTTTTTTCGACATTAAAACCATCATTGAAATCAATATAATAAGAATATCTGACCGGCACCAACATATCGACATCCACATCAGACACGCTGATCAGCTTCCAGATTTGATTCAGTTTTTGAGTTCTCGTTATTTTTTCAGTTGTACGCAGCTCGTAGACGATCATTTTCTGAGACGCCTCGGTGCGCATCACATAAGTGGTCAATGAAGTTTTAATATCGACTAAGCTTACAGCCGAACTTTTCACATAAATAAATACGCCCAGTCCGAAGGCCATCAGTAATGCAATCAAACTCAAATATTTATAAATCTTCAACATGCTGTACTAATTTTCAGGCTCGGGTTCGGTCTCGTTGGCCGGAGGATCCGTCAATCCTTCTAAGTTCAGGGTGAAGGGCGGACGAGGAGCAGTCGTCAGCATCGAAACATCAAGGCGCGGGCAAATACGATGCAACTGCTGCCCAAGTTCGCGGTTGGTGTTGAATTTTAATTTAATATTGTAATACCGACCGGCACGATCATGGGTATTGTTCTCGCTTTTTTCAATGTAACGGTAGAGATCTGAATTGTTGATCTCGCAGGTATGCCCTTGTGGATCACGGACCGTCATTTTTTTATTCGGGTAGGCGATGTATTCTCCGCCCACTTCGACAGGAGTTTCTACGATTAAGTGACCGGGGCAAGAATTGATATTCACTCCACTGTCATGCAGTGTAAATGTCGGACTCACTGAAAGGCTGCACCCTTCGAGTGAAACCGGTAGCGAGGTGGCTGAATCAAACGTCCATTTTAAACCGGAACCGGAATCAATCGAAAGGTTATTTCCGGAGCCTGCTTCGTAGGTGGGATTTTCATCAAACGGATAAATTAAAAAGCTTTGTGTCGCATTTGCACGTTGGCTGTTGCCACCCGGCTGCATAAAAATAGAAACCTGACCGTCACTGGCAAATCCGAAGCGTCGAAAACTGCGAGTGGTCTGTTGACTGACCACACTCAACGAACACGTCTGATCTAAGGCCTGAATACGGCTTGCTTTCGTTTGGTTTTTAACAAGATTGAAACTGCAACACTGGTTTTTATCGGTCGGATCACAAGCTTGCGCTGAAGCATTTGTCAAAAACAGTACCGATGATAAAACTGAAACTAAGAACACTGTAAATACATGATGTATCATTTATTAGACTCCTTCGAATCAAGCTTCTTATCGGTCAACCTCTCAGTGAACTGCAAAAGCTCAGTGGCTTCAGTCTCAGTTTGAGGCAGATAACGCACGAAGCGCGTTCTGATAGGCCAGTT
>JANPAD010000370.1:0-3266 GCA_031429735.1 Bdellovibrio sp.
AGACTGATATCAAGTTTTTGATGCTAGAGCGCCGCTTGCAATCAAGGCAAGGTTTCTAGCCTTAGCGCTAGTTTTGCGACTTGCGATGGTATGCTGAGGGTGGCCCTTATCGTACGAAAAGCTTTGTATGTGTTGACCAAAAGTGTGCAGTTAATGAAGCCTTAATTACCGTGTCGAGATACGAACCCGGTCACCCTGATGCAGATGCAAAAGGCTATGTTTTATACCCCGATATTAATTTGAAGTCGGAAATGGAATCGATGATTCAAGCCAGCCATGAGTACGACTTGGCCGCTAAGATTTGTAAATTAAATTAGCTGCGGATGGCTTGCCAGTTTTGGGTAAAAAGCGGGCTTTCAAGTTTAATTCGTCGGCCGCCCGTATCGACTTCAATTTTGATTTTCATAGGCGTGGGCGATTCAATTTTTTGGACTTGGAGCTGTTTGGGTGAGTAGCCGAATTGGTATTCGATGGCCGATGCAAGTTTATCGATTTGGATGTAATTTTCGAATGATTTTCCGCCGTCGAGGCTTCGGAAGTGACCGACGAAAATGAGGTTGTCGTTAAAATAATAGACGGGTCCGTTGTAGTCTTCAAATTGGCTGAGTTTGCGCCACTGGTAACCGTTCTGCGTGATGTAAACACCATCGGCTGAGACCAGCCCCTTCATTGAGTTGTACGGATGAAAAGAAACGGACGACACATTTTTTGTAAGCAATTCATCAATTGAATAATACACTTGTTCGAACTCTTTATTCGGTTTCCACCAAACGAGACCCTGATCTTTCACCAAGCTTTGTTGCCACTGAGTCAGCGTTGTTTTCAAAAGTTTGATCTGGCTCCAGAGTGGAATTTTTTGGCTGTTAGAGGCAATCAGTCCAGCGTAGTCCGGGGTCACAAGCCCCTTGATTTGATCGAGCTGAATTTTAGTTTTTTTGTCCGTAATGATTTGATCGAATTCGCGGTGGTCGACTTTGTGCCATTGATTTAGCGCAAAAACAAAAGAAGCTAAGTCGACTTTACTCATGACTTCGGAAAGTTGAATGTAGCCGCGGTACATTTGATAATTCACCAACGCATACTGGCCCGCAAACTTTTCAACTTTCAGGCGGGTGCCTTGCGGGATCGTTGTTTGGGTTTCAGATTTTTCATCGGCTTTTGTTTTCAGGAAAAGATCTTTTAGAGCAATCGAAGTGCCCATGTCGTACGCGTCGGCGTGCACGTCATGAATACCTTTTTTATGGGTGAACCCTGTGGCTTCGTTCAAAACATTCAAAGATTTAGTACTTGCATCCATCACTTTGAGGCGCTCGTTCGTGTTGTTATCGATCACGAAATTAGAAAGGTGTGTGGCGAACAAGGGCATCAGTTCTTGTTCGCTAAAGAAGACTTTATTCCATTGGTAGCGGCGTTCGGTCGATGACTGCGTTTTGACCACAGTTTTCTTCAATTGCTCAAATCTGGCGGTGCCTGACGGGAATAGGCTGTTGGTCGACTTAAAAAAGGGCACTTGCTCGGGCTTTCTGAGGTAATAATCGGGCTCGATAGCGGCAAAAACCGTATGGGCTGAAAGTAAAATGGAGCTGAGTATGACCATAAGCATCTAAGTCTATTCTCAGAGGTGAAACTGATGCAATCAAGGCTAGTTCTGCTATATTGTTTCTTTTGAAAATTTAACAGGAGAAGACGGCAATGACGATTGATTTGATCAAAAAAATCGGTGTAGTGGGCGCAGGGCAAATGGGTAACGGCATTACGCAAGTGGCCGCCGCAGCAGGACTTGAAGTCGTGATGTTTGATATCGCGAACGCCTCGCTGGATAAAGGTCTTGGCACGATTGCCGGCAGTTGTGACCGCATGATTAAAAAAACCACGATGACTGAAGATCAGAAAAAAAATCTGCTTTCGAAAATTAAAGCGACCACTCAATTGAACGACCTTGCGGCCTGTGACTTCGTCGTTGAAGCGGCAACTGAAAACATCGAGCTGAAGCTGAACATCTTCAGACAACTTGATGAAATCGTTAAGAAAGATGCGATTCTGACTTCGAATACGTCTTCAATTTCAATTACTAAAATTGCTTCAGTAACAAAACGGCCTGAGATGGTGGCCGGCATGCACTTTATGAATCCGGTGCCGCTGATGCAATTGGTTGAGGGCATTCGTGGACTGCAAACCTCAGACGCGACTTTTCAAACAACGAAACAATTGGCTGAAAAATTAGGTAAAGTTTTTGTACCGTCAGATAAAGACATGCCGGGATTCATCGTAAACCGTATATTGATGCCGATGATTAATGAAGCCGTCTATACTCTTCACGAAGGCATCGCCTCGGTTGAAAGCATTGACCAGGCGATGAAGCTTGGAACGAATCAACCCATGGGCCCCCTGACCTTGGCGGATTTTATCGGTTTAGATACCTGCTTAGCCATCATGCATGTACTGTACGATGGTCTGGGTGATTCAAAATACCGTCCATGCCCGTTGTTAACGAAGTACGTTGAAGCCGGATGGTTAGGACGCAAAACGGGCCGTGGTTTTTACAACTACGCAAAGTAAAAGATAAAATTCGGCGTAGCCGAATAATTAAAGAGGACATTTTATGACGGGTCATGAATACCAGAATATTAAACTTGAATCTCAACCTAACGGCGTTTGGCTGCTGACGTTGAACCGCCCTGAGGCGCTGAATGCCCTGAACACCGCCTTAATGAACGACATGGCCGAAGCTCTTCGTTACTTATCAGAGCTGAG
Source organism: Bdellovibrio sp. (assembly GCA_031429735.1). GTDB lineage: Bacteria > Bdellovibrionota > Bdellovibrionia > Bdellovibrionales > Bdellovibrionaceae > Pseudobdellovibrio. The sequence continues at coordinate 2,755 of JANPAD010000370.1, forward strand.
CTTTGAAGACGCAAAAGCCCTTGTCATCACCGGCTCGGGTGAAAAAGCTTTTGTTGCGGGGGCTGACATTAAAGAGATGACGGCGATGAATGAAGATCAGGGAATGCAGTTTGCGAAACGCGGCCAAAGTATTTTTCATGAATTAAGTTTACTTAAAATTCCGGTGATAGCAGCAGTGAATGGTTTTGCCTTGGGTGGCGGTCTCGAACTGGCGCTTAGTTGCGATTTTATCATCGCCTCTGAAAATGCAAAGTTCGGTTTACCTGAGGTGAGCCTTGGGCTCATTCCGGGTTTTGGTGGAACGGTTCGATTAACCCGCGCTGTGGGAATTCGTAAAGCCCGTGAACTGACTTACTCAGGCGAAATGATCAATGCGGCTCAGGCTTACGAGCTGGGGTTGGCTAATCAGGTTGTACCGCTCGCTGATCTGATGGCGACTGTTAATAAAAAACTCGACATGATTTTGACTCGTTCTCCGTTAGCAGTTAGCGAGGCAAAAAAATCGATCAATC
>JANPAD010000371.1:0-13954 GCA_031429735.1 Bdellovibrio sp.
AAAAAATCACCGCGTTCGTCGATGATCAGGTAAGCACGTGCCATCTATTCGGTCTTTTTTGGTTCTTCAGTGGGAGCTGATGGAGTTTCCGCGGGAGCTTTTTTATCTTCTGTGGGTGTCGGAGTGGTTTCAGTTGGAGCGGCTTGCTCAGGGCCTGCGCCGATGACCGTGCCTTCTTGAAATTCGATTTGTGATTGGTCTGTTTTTACTGTTTGGACGATCCATTTTTGGTCGGCTGCATTTTCACCCGGAGCACGATTTAACGTGGCTTCGCCATGCACGGTTTGGTGCGTTTTCTCTTTTTCTTCGCCGCTTTCCATGTAGCTATATCTGAATTTGGCCGAAATTTTGTTTTCGTCGACTGTTTCAGTGGTCAGGTTTTCCATGGCGAAATCATAAATATTCGGGCGGGCTTTTTTCAGAGTTTCTTCTATCATCGAAGTCAATTTGCTTTGTAAACCAGCATGTACACCGTAGCTGATTTTTGGCTCTGAGTTAAAGAGCGTCCAAGTCCAAACAAACCCTACTAAAAAAACGACTAAACTTAAGAATTTAATCATTGTTGCCTCCTGCCATTACTATGAAATGTGACAACACTAGTTCAGCATGCTAGCCTCGCCTGAGGCAAGGGTTAAAAAGACATGAATTTTTCTATTAAAGCTGCGGCACAGGTAACGAACGAAAAGCTCAAAGAACTCAAGACTTGGGCGCAAGTGAAAAGTCCTAAAACTTTACAGCCGGCGTTGAGCTACGCGTTAGACTGGCTCGCACCTGAGCTCTTGGGTACGGGCTTTCGTATGGTTGAATTAGCCGACTACTCGATCAAGGCGTTTGTCCCCGCACGTCAGACTAATTTTGATTTCCAAAAAGAGGTTCATCAAGGCCTCGCACTCAATGCTGGGCTTGAACTGGCTCGGTGTTTTTTACAAAAGCAAATGTCCGAAAGTGTATTTCAAGTTAGCACATCCCAAGTTCAACTTAATAAAAAACAAAAATGGAATCAGGATCTTGAACTTGTTCTTCACGCCGAACCTTCTGATATGGACGAATTTTTTATTGATCTGCAAAAAAATAAAAAAGCCGACATCACGTTTCAGGTGACGGTTCATATCCAAGGTCAACCCAAAACAGATTCACTTAAACTCAATCTTCAAATTAAAAAAATAGAACTTATCGCATAGGTAACAGATCATGATTATTGAAACTCACATTGACACAAGCTCTGAAGATTTCAAAAAGAATCGTCTTGCTTTACTTGAACAAGTTCAAAAATGGCGAGCGCTCGCTGAAAAAGCCAAACTCGGCGGCGGCGAAGAAGCCATGAAGAAGCATAAATCGCGCGGTAAGATGACAGCGCGTGAACGCATTGAAAACCTAATTGATCCGGGTACGGCCTTTCTTGAATTTTCAACTTTAGCGGCCTTTGATATGTATGAAGGTCAAGCGCCTGGGGCCGGCGTCGTCACAGGTATCGGTGTGATTGAAGGAACGGAATGTATCATCGTGGCCAACGACGCTACCGTTAAAGGCGGCACTTACTTTCCGATGACTGCAAAAAAACATTTACGCGCGCAAGAAGTGGCCATGGAAAACGGCTTACCTTGTATTTATCTTGTCGACAGCGGCGGCGCTTTTTTGCCGATGCAATCTGAAGTTTTTCCGGATCGTGATCACTTCGGACGTATTTTTTATAATCAAGCCCGCATGAGCGCAAAGGGTGTTTCACAGATTTCAGTCGTGATGGGTTCATGCACCGCGGGCGGAGCCTATGTTCCGTCGATGAGTGATGAAAATGTTATTGTCAAAGATACCGGCACTATTTTTTTAGGCGGTCCGCCGCTAGTTCGGGCCGCAACCGGTGAAATCGTTGATGCGCAAGAGCTTGGTGGCGCAACAACTCATTGTGAAATTTCAGGTGTAACGGATCACTTTGCTGAAAACGATCAGCATGCTATTGAAATTACCCGTTCAATTGTGAAGCATTTGAACAAACGCAAGGCAGTTCAATTGAAAATGCGACCGATCGAAGAGCCGCTTCATTCTCCCGAAGAAATTTACGGCGTGTTACCCTCAGATGCTCGCATTCCGTTTGATATCCGCGAAGTGATCGCGCGTATTGTTGACGGTTCAGAGTTTCATGAGTTCAAAGCTTTGTTCGGGAAAACTCTTGTGACGGGCTTTGCGCATATCTGGGGAATGCCGGTTGGAATTATTGCCAACAATGGCGTCTTGTTCAGTGAAAGCGCACAAAAGGCGGCGCACTTTATTGAATTGTGCGAACAACGTGAAGTGCCGCTTATCTTTTTACAAAATATCACAGGCTTCATGGTCGGAAAAAAATACGAACAAGAAGGTATCGCGAAACACGGCGCAAAAATGGTGATGGCGGTATCTAATGCGCGAGTTCCGAAATTTACTGTTGTCATCGGCGGCTCTTACGGCGCCGGCAACTACGGCATGTGCGGCCGCGCTTATTCACCGCGCCAGCTTTGGATGTGGCCGAACGCACGCATCAGTGTGATGGGCGGAGAACAAGCGGCCAATGTTTTGTTAACAGTCAAAATGGATCAGATGGCCGCCAAAGGTCAAACCATGACGCCCGAACAGCAAGTCGAATTTAAAAAACCGACCATTGATAAATTTGAAAATGAAAGCTCTTCCTACTATTCAACCGCTCGGGTTTGGGATGACGGTATTATTGATCCGAAAGACACGCGCCGCGTGTTGGCCCTGGGTATTTCCGCAAGTCTTAACCAAGATTGGGGCCCTAAGCAACAGGGCGTATTCAGGATGTAATGATGAAGTACATAAAAATTGAAACTCTCGATCAAGGTCTTAAAATAAAAGTCGTTTCTTTGAATCGGCCTGAAGTTAAAAATGCGTTTCATCCGGATATGATTTCGGAAATTACGCAGTTTTTTCAACATGAAGGTTTGAGAGCAGATTTGATTTTACTGAAAGGTGAAGGCACAGCTTTTTGTGCCGGTGCTGATTTAAACTGGATGAAATCTATGGTGAGTTTTTCAAGAGATGAAAATCTTGAAGATGCCAAAAAACTTTGGTCTATGTTTGAAAGCATTCAAGCCTGTGAAACGCCTGTTGTAGGCATTGCACACGGTGCGGTTTTCGGCGGCGCCCTTGGGTTGTTGGCCTGTTGTGATTACGTCATCGCTGAAGAAAACACACAGTTTTGCTTTAGTGAAGTTAAGCTGGGTTTAGCACCGGCCATGATTTCAGATTTTATTTCGGCTAAAATTCCGGATGCACACTTCAGAGCATTGATGATCAGTGCTGAAGTGTTTAATATGGCCCGCTCCCTTCAAATCGGATTGGTGCACCGAAAATTTATCGGCACGATTCCAGACGAGCAAGTCGTTCAGATTTTCGGACACAACGGGACTGAAGCGATGAAGGCGACCAAAAAATTACTGAATCAATTGTTGCAACAAAAAGATCTTTCGAAGCGACGTGATCTTTGCGCCGACACAATTGCCGACCGCCGTATGAGTGCCGAAGGCCAAAGCCGGCTTAAAGAATTTTTAGACAAAGTTAAATAGTAAGTAGGTTGCCGTCATGAAACAGATCAAGCGAGTTGCGATTGCAAACAGGGGTGAAGTCGCCGTACGGATTATCCGTGCCTGTGAAGAGCTGGGTATTGAAACTGTGCTTTTGCATTCAGACCCTGATGTGAATTCACGCGCTTATCGTCTTGCCACTAAAAAAATGCGCATCGGGCCTGCGCCGACGGCGCAGAGTTATTTGAATATACAGGCTAATATCGACGCCGCTCTTGCTGCGGGGGCCGACGCTGTTCACCCGGGCTTCGGGTTTCTTTCTGAAAACGCAGACTTCGCTGAACGATGTGAAAAAAACGGCTTGGTTTTTATTGGGCCGTCAGCAAATGCTATTCGTACTTTAGGAGACAAAGTCTCTTTTAAGCGTATGGCACAGAAAGCGGGTCTGCCGCTCATCCCGGGTTACGAAGGGGTCGATCAGTCGCTCGGAACCCTTATCGAAGAAGTTGAAAAAATAGGTTTACCGGTCATCGTTAAAGCTGCTGCCGGCGGCGGTGGTCGTGGTATGAAACTTATTCGTCAAATCAGCGAAGCCAAAGATCTCATCGAATCAGCTCAGCGTGAAGCTTTGTCGGCCTTCGGTTCATCACAGGTTTTTCTTGAAAAGTATTTAGAACGTGCAAAACATATCGAATTTCAAATCTTCGGCGATTGCACGGGTCATGTTGTTCATCTGTTTGACCGCGAATGCTCTGTGCAGCGTCGTCATCAGAAAATTATCGAAGAAGCCACGTCGCCTTCGCTCAGTGAAGCGTTACGGCGGCAAATGGGTGAAGTGGCATGTACCATTGCGACTCTTGGTAAATATAAAAACGCAGGCACTGTTGAATTTTTGCTGCAAGACGGGCAGTACTATTTACTTGAAGTGAACACGCGTTTGCAGGTTGAACATCCGGTCACTGAAGAAGTGATGGGAGTTGATTTGGTCAAGATGCAGATTTTGACGGCCCAGAATCAGTTTATTTTTAACTCCAAAGAGATTCGTGTTGCCCGCGGTCATTCAATCGAATGTCGTGTGTATGCTGAAAATCCGTATCAGGGGGGCATGCCTTCAACAGGTCTATTGGGTCAAGTGACTTGGCCCGAAGGGCCGCGCCGTCGCTACGAGTACGGCTTCGAAGAGGGCGATGTGATTACATCATATTACGACCCTATGATTGCCAAAGTGATCGTTTGGGACGAAACCCGCCCGCGCGCCATCGAAAAAATGATTCGGACGTTAAAAGACAGCACGGTCTTCGGTGTGAACACGAATATTCCGTATCTAATTCAAATTCTGGATCATGAAGAATTCCGCTCAGGTCGCATGACCACCCGTTTCATTGAAACTTATTTTGCTGAAGGTCTTAAAAACAAAACCTCAGACGACCAAATTAAAAAATGGGCGCAAAGCGTGAATAAAGAATTACGTCGTCTGAAAACATCGAATTCTGCGACTGGTGCTCCGGGCGCGGAAACGTCCCATCCGTCTCCGTGGGGCAGTTTTTGGAGAGGTGTTTAATGGCTAAGTTTCAGATTGAAATAGACGGCCAAGACCGCGAAGTGCAGGCTGAGATTATCGATAAAAGAATCTGGTTTAAACTGAACGATCAGGTTTACAGCCATGACCTCGTTGATCTCAATGAATCACATTCTAAAAATTCGAAATCAGCTGGTAAATCGGCAGACCGAATCGTGGCACCGATGCCGGGCAAAGTGACTAAAATATTTGTCAACCAAGGTCAGTCTGTTCAAAAAGGTGATGCCTTGCTCGTGATGGAAGCCATGAAAATGGAGTACACACTGAAGGCTGATACCTTAGCCCAGGTAGAAAAGCTTTCGGCTCAAGTCGGTGACCAGGTAACGCTTGGCCAGTTGCTAATTCAGCTGAAGATTGCGAAATCGGAGGCTCCATGAGCAAAAAAAATAACAAAGTTAAAATAGTTGAAGTTGGACTACGTGACGGTTTGCAGAACGAAAAGACGGAATTAAGTGCCGACGACAGATTTGATCTATATGAAATGCTGGTTGCCTCAGGTATTCAAAATATTGAAGTGGGTGCTTTTGTTTCACCTAAATGGGTGCCGCAGATGGCGGTCACGGCGCAATTAGCCTCGATGATTTACTCGGCCAAAGAAAAATTGAAAAAATCAAAAACTCAAGAAGCTATTTTAGTGCCGAATGAACTCGGTATGTTACGGGCTATTGAAGCCGGCGCACAAGAAGTTGCTATTTTTGCCGCGTGTTCGGAAAATTTTTCGCTTAAAAATATCAATTGCTCGATTGCCGAAAGTTTTGAACGCTTCGGTCCGGTCATGAAGCTTGCACGCGAACATAACATTAAAGTGCGCGGCTATTTGTCGACTTGTTTCGGTTGTCCGTTTGAAGGCCCTGTGCCTGAAGCGCGGGTTGTGCAACTTGCTAAACGAATGCGTCAGATCGGTGTTTATGAAGTTTCAATCGGCGACACCATCGGAATTGCAAATCCAAGGCAAGTGACATCGTTGTTTAAAAAATTGAAGACTGTTGTTCCGGCCTCGCAGCTTGCCGGCCATTTTCATGACACGCGCGGAACCGCTTTAGCTAATATTTTAGCGGCGTTCGAATGCGGCATTCGAATATTTGATACCAGCATCGGCGGGCTAGGCGGTTGCCCGTACGCTCCCGGGGCCACCGGCAACGTGGCCACTGAAGATGTGGTTTATATGTTTGAAGGCATGAAGGTTAGGACTGGTGTTAACTTTGAAGGTCTTGTGCAAATTAATAAATGGCTTCAACCTAAAATGAATCATCCGCTTTCGTCAAAAGCCGGCCAGGCGGGACGTCTGAAGCCGCTCGGAAAAGTAAAAAAATAATTTAATCAGTTTCTGTCGGGTGTTCGAACTACTGACGGCGTGGGTTCGGCAGAGTAAAGCGCTGGTTGAACCAGTCAGCAATTTCACGTCGCGGTTTGCCCAGGCTCATGACTGCAATTATCGTCGGAGCATGGCCGACATCGTAAAATTTTACCTCTGAAGGCTTACCGATCGCATTGTGGTACTCAAGTTGTTTTGAACTGGCTACCGATGCATCGTTTTTTGAAAGATACTGCTTAACGCTATCTGAAGGAATGAGCTTTGCAAAATGAAGCGGATCGATTTCCATATGCTCGTTTAAATAAGCTTCGTATTCGTCGTCAGTACGTAAACCCTGCTCTTTTTTACGGGCATTCTTAAGTTCAATAACCTTTGGTTGATCGCTATGAGCTAAAATATACGGGACATCTCCGCCATTCACGATAAAAGTGGCCGCTGATATTTCAGGTATAACTGAATAAGCAATTGAACTTAAAATTCCCCCAAGGCTTGCTCCGAACACGCCAACTTTATCTGAATCGACTTCGGCATAGTCTTGCATGACCAGCATTCCACCTTTAATTGCTGAAGCAACACGGCGACCGGTTTGATCATGGTCTGTTACCGGGACTAGTGTTGGATTACTTAATCCCGTTAAATCCGTCACAATAATAACGGCTGCAATTCTGTTTTTACAGAATGTTTCAGCCATATTGGCATCAAGTGGACTTGTTCCGCCGAGCGGTGGAAGAATAAAAACAACTGGTGCGGCCGGCAAAGTTGAGTCACGTGCCGGAATATAGGCACGCGCTTCGATTTCGAGCGGAGTTTCGCGTTGCGGGTAAGTCGTGGTGTATTTTAAAACTTGCGAATCACAAGATACTTTTGGTTTAACGCTAATATTAACTTCCGGACGGTATCGAAATGACTGCAGCAACTCTTGAAGTTTATCGTCTGTAATCGATTTATAAGCGTAAGACACATTCGAAAAAACAAGCAACAAAAGCGCAAAAACAGATAGCTTCATTTGACCCTCAATATTTTTTAAATCTCAGCCTTGAAAATTGTAGTTTTTTTTGTAAGTGAGTCAACAAAACTGCATTAACTTGCTGCTTTCGGCCCTGTATTTGCTGTGCAGTATAATGTGAGTTATCTGAAACGGCCCACAGGGCTTCTTTTAATGCTGGTTATGGGTTTTATGGCTTTACAGGTAAGCTTGAAGAAACCCGTATGTATCGATTCCAGCATCGTTCAGAAGATTGACAGAGTTTATTCTCCCCAAGAGGGTAAAACCGCCCCGCAAATTGAAAGCATTTACAGCTGTTCGCAGTACAAAACCCCTGCCATTTCGGGCTACTTTTATGAAAACATCGAAATGTTGAATCGCCGTCTGAATCGATTTGACGTTTTAGCCCGTGGTTTGAGCGACGGCCTGTCGGTCGTCATCAGCTTAGATGAAAACCAACCACAAAAGGCTTTAGTACTAGCCAATGGTCAAATTTCAATCGGCACAAATCGTCTCGATTCGGCTGAGCTCGAAGCAGAGATAATGAAACTGGCTTTGTTGAAAAAAACATTTAAAAGTCAGCCTGAACTGGCTGAAGCTGTAGCGGATTTTATGACGGACTATCAGCGAAGCACAAATTCTTTACGCCAAGTTTGGCAAAGGAGCTTTGATCAATTGAATCTGTTTGAGCAGTTCAGCTTTAAACTTGCTTTAGGCCGCGAGCTTTCGCGCTACACCAGTCGCGCGGCCGATACCGGTGTTGAGGCTTTGACGGATTTTGTTTCAAAATCACAAATTGAGGACTCACGCGGATTCAAAGCTTTCGGTAAAATTTTGAATGATCAGATGATTCGCGTGGGAATTATCCCAAGCCGCCAAAAGTTCGATATAATCATTCAAGCAGATCAAAGAGCCGAACTTGATTTAAATGAAATTAAGAAATGGTCAGTCGAAGAGACGAATTTAAAAATTGCGCTGCAGGATGAAACCGGTTTGTATGCGCTGCCGTATATGATTCGTATTTCGAAGAACACAAGCTCTCAAGCTAAAACGAACTGGCGTATTGTCTTTAAAAACCCGAGTTTCTCAACCGACCCGATGGATGGCTTTTTCAACAACACCGAACATCTCATCTTAGTTAATTCGCAGAAAAGTTTAAAGCAGGTTCAGTTCAGGCCGCTGTTCAAACAAGGGCTAACATCCTTCTTAGCCCACAATAAACAACTCGATTTTGTGCAGTTTCATATGGACTCTTTTAGATTTCGCTCATCATTTCTGCGCCCGGTGAAGAACTATTTTACGTGGCTCAAAGACAAAAACCCTAATTCGATTAAACAAAAAGGCTTAGGCTGGCAATCGCAATTCTGGTCTTCAGAAATTCAGGCTTACAAGCCGGTAGCCGTCTACGATGCAATTCAGTACTACCGAATAAACTAATCGCAACAAAAATTAGTGCTTTTTTTCTTTTCTAATTTCTTTGAATTTATTTTTATCGTCGACAAAGACCACTGTGGTTTTGTGATCGGCAGCTTTTTCGATCTCGATTGATGTATAAGCAATGATGATGACCTTGTCGCCTTTGTGGACCAACCGTGCTGCAGCTCCATTGAGGCAGACTTCACCTTTTTTGCCTTCGATGATGTAAGTTGAGAAGCGGGCGCCATTGTTGCAATTCACGATGTCGACCCGTTGGTTGAGAAACATTTTTGCTTTTTTGATCAGGGCCGGATCTATCGAGACCGAGCCTTCGTAGTTGAGGTCGGCGTCGGTTACCGTGGCGCGGTGAATTTTTGAATACATCAAATCGAGTCTCATTTTTCAGCTCCCGTTTGATATGTTTTGTTGAGGTTTAAAGCCAGCAAGTTTCCCTGCAAAACTAAATCGGGGATAATCGCATCAAATATTTTTTCTTTTTCAAATAAAGTCGAAAATCCACCCGTACCGATCACAAAAGCTTTTTCATCTTGAAAGCATTCGGCGTTGACGCGGTTGACGATCTCGCGCATGGCGCCCAAGTGGCCGTAGTACAAACCGGACTGAAGACTTTCAACAGTTGAAAGGCCCAGCACTTCATTGCGGCTCACGATTTCAACCGATGGCAACTTAGCTGTTTTGGCTTCAAGTGATTCCATATTCAGTTTAAGCCCGGAAATAATTGAACCACCCAAGTAATCACGGTTTTTAGAAACAGCACAGAAGGTGGTGGCCGTGCCTAAGTCCACCAATACTAAGTTTCGTTGTGGGTACAAGTGCGAAGCCGCAATCGAATTGGCAATACGATCGGCGCCCACTTCAAGGGGGTTACGGTATTTGATGCGTAAACCTGTTTTTACTCCGGCCTGCAATATAAAAGGAGTGATATTGAAATACTTCTGACACGCTCCTTTTAAGGAGTGAATAACTTCAGGTACGACCGAGCACAGAACAATCTGTTTAACCAACGCCGGATCAAAACCGTTTTCACGCAAAACCATGCGTAAGAAAACGCCGATCTCGTCTGAAGAAGAACCCTGTTTAGAGTTACGTCTGAACGCCACCAGCATTTTTTCGTGTCCGGCCGAACCATCGAACAAACCGCCGTAAATTTGCGTGTTGCCCACATCGAGTGAAAGAATCATAAATTGCCTTTCGACATTAAAATTTGAAATAGATTTTGATGAAGCGCTTCGGTTGAATCCGCTTTGAGATAGTTCTCGGGCATTTCGCGATTATAAATACGGTAGTGCGGGTACCCGGTCTGAACTTCTTGCCAGTCATTTTGAACAACGTAATCACATTTTGCACTTTCGAAAAGTGAGCCGACTTTGTTCTGAATTGTCTTTTCGTCGGCACGTGAAGTCAGTTTAAACCCGATGAGACGACTTTGCGGAGAATAGGTTTTGATCAAATTGATCAGCTTCGGATTTTTCTTCAGCGTTAATGTGATTTGCTCGGCATCACTATTGAGTTTACCGGCGAATGGTTCGACCGAATAATCGCTTACGGCTGCAGCGTGCACGACGAAATCATAATTCTCTTCCTGAAGCAGCTTTTCCAGGTTTTTTTTCAAACTTGAAAAATCTGTGAATGAGGGTCGGACGCAAGCGAGGTTCGGGACTACAGCTTGGGTGGCATGCAAATAAGTCACTTCAAGACCTGCTTCAATCAGACGGTCGGCTAACAAGGCCGCGGTTTTACCTGTACTTTTATTCGTGATTACGCGTACGTCGTCCATTGGTTCAACCGTGCCGCCGGAAGTGATAAGAACTTTCAAAGAACTGCTTTGTGGCACAACTGCGCCTGAGGTGCTGGCCGGGGTTGGTGATAAAGTTTTTGTGAGGCGCGCTTCAACTTCAGCTAAAATCAAATCAGGCTCAAGCAAACGACCCGAGCCGACTTCACCGCAGGCCAAAACACCTGAAGCAGCTTCAAGAACCTCAACTCCCATGCCGGTCAATTTCTGAATCGATCCCTGGGTAATCGGGTGTATGTACATTTTCGTATTCATTGCCGGAGCCAGTAAAAACGGTTTTTCAAAGTCGTGCGCCAAGAAGAGCGTTGTGAGTAGATCATCACCTACGCCCGCCGCTATTTTATTAATATAGTTGGCCGTTGCGGGTGCGACCAAAATTAATTGCGCCCATCGAACAAGGTTAATGTGATCCATTACCGCACCGCCCGCATACATGTCGGTAATAGGCGTAACGCCGGTTAAGCCCTCGATGGTCGCTTCGCCGATAAATTCGCGACTGGCCGGTGACATGACAACTTTTAGCTGATGACCCTGTTGTTTCAGGCGTGAGAGCACGTGGCAGACTTTATAACAGGCGATCGAGCCGGTCATGATCACTAAAATATTTTTTGAGTTAGATGGCGACATTGTCGATCAACCTTACTCCGTCAACAAAGGCGGCGATATAGCGGCGGTTCTCATTCTCTTCGAGGTATTCAAGTTCGATCTGACTGGCCGCGAGAACATCTTTCGCTTGCTTAAATGCAGCCGAACTGTTCAATGTATTGAAAATCAAGGCAGCATTTTTGCGGCCTTCAGGTGTGAGCCTTTTATTTCTTGAGCTCATGGCCAAGCCATCGCTTTCGCGAACCGTAGCGCAACCAATAATTTCAGAGCGCATAAAGAAACTTTGAGCCATATCTTTGATGAGCTGAAACTGCTGGTAATCTTTTTCACCGAAGTAAGCTTTATTGGGCCTAGCAATTTGCAAAAGCTTCATTACGACAGTCAAAACGCCGTCGAAATGGCCCGGACGGTGCAGGCCCTCGAGTTTTTGAGAGAGATCTTTTTCTGTCATTTTGTAGCGGTAGCCATCGGCGTAAATTTCTTCGTAGCGTGGAGCAATAATAAAACTTGCACCGGCCTGTTGAATTAGTTTCACATCTTCTTCCCACGTACGCGGGTATTTTTTAAGATCTTCTGGATTATTAAACTGGGTCGGATTCACATAAATGCTGACGACGGTATGTGTATTTTCGCTGACCGATTTTTGTATAAGGCTTGCGTGGCCCTCGTGAAGGGCTCCCATGGTCGGAACCAAACCAAATGTATCGGTGGCTTTAAACTGATCACGTAGTTGTATAAATGAAGCCATCGATTCAAAAACAAAAGTATCACTCATACGAATGCTCCTTTGCCGGAAAGCTTTGATCTTGTGTCTCTGTAACATAAGCGTTCAATGCCTGAGTGATTTGATCATAGCCACTGAGAAACTTTTTCAAAAACTTAGGATTGAAGTTCGGATTCATACCGAGCATGTCCTGCAAAACTAAAATTTGTCCGTCGGTTTGCGAACCTGCACCGATTCCGATGGTCGGAATGGTTAAACTTTTGCTGATACGTTCGGCCAAAACTGCAGGGACGCATTCAAGCACTAAACTGAAGCAGCCGGCTTCTTGAAGAGCTAAAGAATCGTCAGCAATTTTTTGTGCGGTTTCGGCTACTTTGCCCTGAATTTTCGGTCCGCCCAGTTGATGAATGGACTGCGGGGTTAAACCCAGGTGGCCCATCACTGGAATGCCTGATTCGACAATATGCTGAATCAGTTTGAGGTGGCCATCGGCTCCTTCGATTTTGATGGCGTGCGCGCCGACCTTCATCAGCTTTTCGACTTGGTCCATTGTAGTTTTCAAACCTTTGCGAGTCGATAAAAACGGCATGTCCGCCACGATCAATTTATTAGGAGCGCCACGCACAACGGCCGCTGTGTGCAACGCCATCATGGCGGTACTGGCCTGTAAAGTCGTCGGAAAGCCATGCATCACTTGCGCTAAAGAATCGCCGACCAAAATAGAGTCAACTGCGGTTGAGTCAATAATTTTTGCAAAGCTGTAATCGTAACATGTAACCATCACGATTTTTTCGTGGGCTTTTTTCTTTTTTTGAAAATCAAGAATTGATTTCATGACTTAAACTCCTCGGCAAATTGACTGTATATTTTTTGTAAAAAATTAAATGGGCGCAGGGCTAGCTGATTTTTTTCGATCGTACTTGTATCGCCGCGCTTGATCGGGCCCGTGACAGATTTTTCTTTAAGTTCTATAAAATTTTGAGTTGTTCGCTGAATATAAGTGTCAATGGCGCTATCAGGGATACCCAGTTGTCTGAAGTTTTTTAAGGTTTCTGACCATAACATCTGCGGAACGTTGCCGCTCAACACGCACAAAGCATGGTAAAGCGGCTTTTGTTCGGCGGGTAAAACTCCCCAGGCGTTTTCAAATCCGGGCAACACATCGGCTAAAGATGCCGCACCCGTGAGGCTAAAATATATTTTCTGATAATCTTGAAAATCATAAAGATCATGCGAAAAACTCATCAACGGATGTGCGCTCAACATGCGGTCATCATGAAAAGTACCGCTGAAGTGAACCACACGTGCGGTGGAATCGGCTAAGTGTTCATTGTAAAACGCAGTTAAAGAAGAATCTGAAATGGCCAACCAAACTAAACGATGTGTTTGAAGTTGAATTTTAAGCACATCTACAGATTCTTTTCGTGACCAAGTTGTTACTGGATAAGGAAGTTTAAGCAGGTTCTGCCAATGATGGAGATGCTTCGCTAACCGGCCTGAGCCGATTATGAGAACAGGGCTATTCATATTTCCTCCGGTACCTGTCGCAAATCAAGCTTGTCAATCAGGTCCTATTTAGAGAGTTTTTCAGGCTCTTTTTTAGAGTCTACGCTCTAGCTGTGAAATTATCACTTTTTTAATAAATTGCAAGGTGGTATGAGAAGTCATGGCTGAAAAAGAAAAACTATCAAACGCGGCTCTCTATTGGGTTATAGGCGTTATCGCGGTGTCGATGGCGGTATTTGTTTACATTTTCATCGGCGATGCTCCTAAAACTCTACCTAAAATCAAGCTCAGTTACTTTGCCGATGAACAAGAAATCGCCGATTCCGTATCAAAAAGATTGTTTCAGGAAATCAACAAATCGTCATTTTACTGGCTGGGTGTCGAGCCCGAAAAAAACGAACAGATCGATTTTGCCCTCAGAATGAAAATCGATCTGGACAAAATTAAACACTTTAATGTCGTCATTGCTGACCGCGAATTGCAGCTTAAGCC
>JANPAD010000372.1:0-4037 GCA_031429735.1 Bdellovibrio sp.
GCTTTTTGGAATTCGGTACGCCACTCAAAACCTTTAAGTGTCGGCATTAACTGCGCGCTGGGGGCTAAAGAGATGGGGCCGTTCATGCGTGAACTTTCGCGTTTAACGGATTGCTTTGTCAGTTGTTACCCGAATGCAGGTTTGCCGAATCCGTTGTCGCCGACAGGTTACGATGAAACTCCTGAAAGTCTGGCCTTCGAACTGGCTAAATTCGCCCGCGAAGGTATTTTGAATGTGGTCGGCGGTTGTTGCGGAACAACTCCCCAGCATATTAAAGCGATCGTTGAAGAAATTCGCGCTAAATCGCCGCGCAAACCTATGCTGGTTGAACCGCGTCTACGTTTGTCGGGACTTGAGCCGCTGAATTTGATGGCGCAAGGTGAAAGAAGTTTTATCATCGTCGGTGAGCGTACGAATGTAACCGGATCGCCGAAGTTTGCAAATTTAATCAAAAACGGCGATTTGTCCGAAGCGGTGAATGTAGCCCGTCAACAGGTCGACAACGGCGCCAACATTTTAGATATCAATTTTGACGAAGGCATGCTGAACGGCGAACTGACCATGAAGAGTTTTTTGAATTTATTGGGCGCAGAGCCGGATATTTCAAAAATTCCATTTATGATCGACTCGTCGAAGTAGAGCATTATCAAAGAGGGCTTGAAGTGCGTTCAGGGCAAAGTCGTCATCAATTCAATTTCGTTGAAAGAAGGCGAAACTGAGTTTTTAAAGCATGCAAAGCTTGCGCAAAAATACGGTGCCGCTGTTGTCGTGATGGCCTTCGACGAACAAGGCCAGGCGAGTACGTATGAAGAAAAGGTGAGGGTGTGTTCAAGGGCATACAATCTCTTGATTACAAAACTGCAATTTGATCCATCGGATATTTTATTCGACACCAATGTTTTAACTGTCGCGACCGGTATTGAAGAGCATAACTCGTACGCCGAGGCCTTTATTAAGGCCACTCGCAAATTAAAAGAACTTTTTCCACAGACTTTTACGGTCGGTGGAGTTTCAAATCTGTCATTCGGGTTTCGCGGTAACAACCGCGTGCGCGAAGCCATGCACTCCGTATTTTTATACCACGCCATCCGCGCCGGTTTTGACATGGGCATCGTTAATGCCGGCATGCTCGAAGTCTACGAAAACATTGACCTTGAGCTGCGCAAAGCCGTTGAAGACGTTATTTTGAACACCGACGCTGAAGCGGGCGAACGCCTTTTGGTTTGTGCCGAAAAATTCAAAGATTCTGAAGACCCTGAAAAGAAAAAAAATCAAGCCGAAGCCCGTGACCGTCTTTTAAACTGGCGTGAACTCAGCCTTGAAGACCGTATCAGCCATTCGATGGTAAAAGGTCTTGATCAGTTTATTGAAGAAGACACCGAAGCCGCCCGCCTGAAGTACGGCGAGCCTCTGAAGGTCATCGAAGGTCCGCTGATGGACGGTATGAAGGTTGTCGGAGAACTCTTCGGCGCCGGTAAAATGTTTTTGCCGCAAGTCGTTAAATCAGCCCGCGTGATGAAAAAAGCGGTGGCTTATCTTGACCCTTACATGAAAAAAGATGAATCGGCGTCGACACAAGGTAAAATTTTGTTAGCCACGGTTAAGGGCGATGTGCACGATATCGGTAAAAATATCGTCGGCGTTGTTTTAGCCTGTAACGGTTATAAAGTGATCGACTTGGGTGTGATGGTTCCGTTTCAAAAAATTCTTCAGGTGGCGCGCGATGAAAAAGTCGACATCATCGGTTTTTCCGGCCTAATTACACCTTCACTTGATGAAATGATTTTTAATCTGCAGCAAATGCAAACCGAAGGTATCAAGATGCCGATCTTGATTGGCGGCGCAACAACTTCAAGAGTTCACACCAGTGTTAAGCTGGCCGAACATTATCAAGGCCCGGTTGTTCATGTGGCTGATGCTTCATTGGCGGCCGGAGTCTGTACAAAAATTCTGAGCAAAGACGAAAGTGCACCTTACCTTACCGCAGTTCGTAAAGAGTACGACACCATCCGCGAAGCTTACCTGAAAAGTCAAAAAAATCTTGTTATTCATCCGATCAGCTACTCGCGTGAAAGAGCATTTAAGTCTGATTGGGAACAGGTTGATATCCCGAAGCCTGCTTTGACAGGGGTTTTCGAGCTTGATATCTCGATGGATGAAATTATACCTTACATCGACTGGAGTCCGTTCTTTTGGGCTTGGGAGCTTAAAGGCACCTATCCGAATATTCTGAAAAGTGAAAAGTACGGATCTGCTGCGCAGAAATTATATGATGACGGACAGGTTTTACTGAAAAAAATGACCGCTGAAAAATTATTAAAGCCGAAAGCTCTGGTCGGCATTTACAAAGCTCATTCTCAGAATGAAGATGTCATCGTTTTTGATGCTAAAACCGGCGAGAAAGTTGAAACCTTCCACTTTCAGCGACAGCGTGTCGACCGCGTTGTGAATAACGGCGTGCATCTGTGTCTGGCCGACTTCATTAAACCGCAGACGAACGGTGCGGCTTCAGATTACTTCGGATTTTTTGTCACCACAGCGGGCGGCGAAGTCGAAAAGATCGCGAAAAAATACCAAGACGAAAACGACGATTACAATTCTATTTTAACGAAAGCCATCGGTGACCGCATTGCCGAGGCGTTAGCTGAACTAACTCATAAAAAGTACCGCGATATGTTCGGTTTCGGTTTGGATGAAACTTTAACGGCCGAAGATATGATTAAAGAGAAGTACCGCGGAATCCGCCCTGCGCCGGGCTATCCTGCGTGCCCGGTCCATGAAGAGAAGCTGAAAATCTGGAAACTCCTCGATGTTGAGAAAAGAATAGGCGTTAAGCTAACAGAAAACTACGCAATGACACCGGCCTCGAGCGTAAGCGGCTACTACTTTAATCATCCGCGATCAAAGTACTTTCACGTCGGCGAGCAATCGAACTGATTAAAATAAAACGGATTCTGGCCATCCCATGCGGGTGGCGATCATACGGACGATTTCGCTTGCTGTTTCTTCAAGCGCACGCTCGGTCACGTTGAAGACGGGCCAGCGTTTGTTTTGTTTGAATAGGTTTTCGGCGAATTCAATTTCCTTTAAGATCTGTTCAGATGAGGCGTATTCGCCGCCGGAATCCTGCCCGAATTTTTCAAGCCGGTTTTTGCGGATACGCTGTAAAGAATCGATGTCGATAATAAGCCCTACAATTTTACGCTGGTCTATTTTAAAAAGCTCCTCGGGCAAAGGTGCGCCCAAAACCAGCGGCACGTTTGCGACCTTCCAACCCTTGTGGCTCAGAAAAATTGAAAGCGGAGTTTTGCTTGTGCGGCTGATGCCGACTAAAACGATGTCCGCTTTATCAAGCTCATTCATGGTTTTACCGTCATCATGGCGTACTGTGTACTCAATAGCTTCAATGCGGCGGTAATACATGTCGTCTGTCTGGCGAAGAGCGCCGACCTGCTTTGAAGACGGTACGCCGAAGAAGTGATCGAGAGTAAAAATTAAAGGCCCTAAAAAATCGATGGCAGGAATTGATTTCTCAACGCACATTTCGGCCGTTTTTTGCCTTAGGCTGGGACTTGCAAAAGTGTAGGCCACCATGCCACGTTTTTCGAAGCATTCGTCGATAACCGATTTAAGTTGATCTTCAGAACGAACATTTTTGCAGCGCTGAATTGTAATTTCTTTTTTATCATATTGGACGAGGGCTGCCCGGATCATGGTGACGGCGGTTTCGCCCGTACCATCAGACAGAATAAAAATAGTGTAAACCTGCGAGGTTTCAGTACTCATAAATTAAAATTGATTTTCATGAGAGTGTGCTGCAGAGAACTCATTTTTAATTGAGCCCAAGGCTCAGCTTGAGTCGTAAACACGATAATGAGGCTGTGCTCGCTTGTTTTAATCAAGTAAGCCGACACTTTTTGATTTTCTAGTGCAGTTAAACGAAGTTTTTTAAAAAGACCGAGCGCAGCAGTTTTGTAAACTTGATAGAGCTTGAAGGGCGGCCACTTCACTTCAGGCCACTTAATATTATCAGCGAC
>JANPAD010000373.1:0-3605 GCA_031429735.1 Bdellovibrio sp.
CAAGGGTAACATCGGGCTTGGCCGTCGCGATTCAACCGGCGTCAGCCAAGAGGCTATTAAAAAAACTTTTGCGCCTGAATTTATCAATCGTTTAGATCAGATCGTGTATTTCAACTCGTTGACGCGCGAATTGATCCTGAAAGTTGTTGAAAAATTTATATCCGAATTGCGCCTGAATCTGGCTCAACAAAGGGTTGATTTAGTTTATACACCGGCCGTTGTTGAGTACCTGGCCGATCAGGGGTTCGATCCTGTGTACGGAGCTAGACCAATTGCCCGAAAAATAGATCAATTGATCAAAAGCCAATTGGTCGATGAGCTGCTTTTTGGTAAACTTAAACAAGGTGGACGCGTCGAAATTGATTTTGATGGCAGCCAGCTTAAATTTGCGTTTAAGTCAAATTCGACCAAAACAAAAACACCTGCTTTGGTTTAACTTTTTTAATGGATTTTAACATGCGATATAAAAGTATTTTGACCGTTTTTATCTTAACTTTTTCAACTGCTTGCAAGTCGCAATCGGTTTTACCGTTGAGCGATTTAGATGAAATTAAAAAGGGCCGCTCAATTCTTTCAACTTATACTTGTGAAGACCTTATCGAAAAGGCTCAAGATACAAGCTTCAGCCTCAGGGGCCTGGCTTCTTTACGCGCCTTAGCAAAGTGTCCTGAATTTAAATACGATCTATCTCAGTTGAGTGACCTCGAGAAAAAACTTTACGCCAGCGAAATCGAAAGTTTTGCAGCGGTCAAAGCTGACCACAATCGCCCCGAGCTGACCGTCAAGGAGCTCAAAAAAGCTATTAAGAACGAAAAAAAACCGGAAGCGAAGCTGGCTCTTTACAAAACTTTACGAGCGAAGCTCAAGAAAGCCACCTCTAAAACTGACTTTGTGCATGTCACAGATCAAATGTTCAACTGGGCCACGAGTTATTATAAAAAAAATAAAACCAGCGCGGTGGCCGCTGACCAACTTTACGAAGTCACGCAATTGTACGTTCGCACCCATTGGACTGAAGACCGAGCCACAGTCGCGACCAAAGCGATTCGCAGCACAGCTGACTTGATCGGTGCCGATCATACTTTAGCTGAGCTTTATTATCTTGAAGGACGCATCCAGGAAGAAAATCAGAACTACACCGAAGCGGTGCAAGGCTATGATTTAGCCTTAAGTGATATCCAAAAGTATAAATTGACGTCAACCTCGTTCGGCACTGAACGTTTAATGTGGCTCAAATCTTGGATTCTTTACAAACAAAAGAACTTTGAAGAAGCTGAAAAATCGCTACAAGCTTTGGTCGAAAAAACCGAAGATCTTTCCGAAAAATCACGGGCCCAGTTTTATCGTGCCCGCTCGCTTAAATTTCTACTTCGGGACGCAGAAGCTAAAGTTTTACTTGAGCAAGTGTCTCAGACGGATTTCTTCGGCTACTATGGGTTAGTTTCGTACCGAGAATTAGGCAAAAAATTGCCGGCACTGAGCGGACTTAAATCTACAAATTCAATCAAGTTCGATCTCGATCTTAAAGCTTTGGCAGATCTCGATCGCCGTATTTATGTTGATCTGATCAAGTACCGTGAATTCAATATCGCTGAAAAAGCCGTTAGCCTGATGTCGAAATCAAAGGATGACGAAGTGAATCTGGCTTTGTACTTGGCTCAAAAGTCGCAAATTTACATGCCCGTTTTCAGACAATTTGCACGCCTAACGAACACCGAAAAAATGGATTTGTTCATTGCGTATCCTGAACTGATTTTTCCGCAACCGTATCAGGATCAGGTCAATGAAATGTCGACTAAGACTAAGCTTCCTTCATCACTTATTTACTCCATCATGAAACAAGAATCTGCATTCAATGAGCGTGCACGCAGCCCGGCCGATGCTTTCGGACTTATGCAGGTTATTCCAGGTTTAGCTCGGCAGCTTTCACGTAAATTTGAGGTTCCTTACCGTCATCAGGTCGACTTGTTTGACCCCATCATCAACATTCAGTTGGGAAGCTACGAATTGATGGAACAAGTCCGTAAACAAAATGGTCAATTGACCTACGTGGCGGCGGCCTACAATGCGGGCCCTAATGCGCTTTCGAGCTGGCTTAAAAGCCGTAAGCGCGATGACGTTTTAGAGTTCATTGAAGAAATCCCGTATGATGAGACGAAAACCTACGTTAAACTGATTGCGCGCAATAAATTGTTCTATGAACGCATCTCAAATCGAGACACGGAACACGATTTCCCGTCTGATTTTCTAAACTAGTTTCGGTCAAACTTAGAATCATTTAATTTTCTTTAGAACGGCCCATGACAGACCGATCAGTTTGTCATGAAAAAGTTCAATCCTTTGTATGTCATCAATGGTCTATTTTTTGTCATCGTCGCAAGCACCGCAACCTACTGGTTTACGAATGAACATTCGAGCCAATTGCGCGAGACCCAGTCGACTCGTAAAAAAATCAAAACTCAAGAAGGACGCGAACTTGAGTTAGGTCTGGTTAAAGACCAAACAACCGTGGTTCCTGATGAGCCTTCTGCACTTTTCAATGACCCGGCCATCAAACAGGCTTGGGGTCTCAAAAAATCGGATGCCGCCCGTGCGTGGTCGGTTGGTCAGGGTAATAAAAATACAATCGTGGCCGTCATCGACACCGGGGTAGACGAAATGCACGAAGATCTTAAAGACAATCTTTGGAACAACCCGGGCGAGACCGGGCTTGATGCGAAAGGCCGAGATAAAGCCTCAAATGGGATTGACGATGACCGCAATGGTTTTGTTGACGACGCCCACGGCTGGAATTTTGTGTCGTCAAATAGCAACTTATCTGACAACCACGGTCACGGAACCCATATCGCCGGCATTATCGGCGCTGCAGCCGGCAACAAAAAAGGCATTATCGGCATTTCTCCGCACGTGAGCCTCATGGTTCTTAAATACTTCGATCCGAAAGTTCCGAACACCGACAACCTCCGAAACACGGTTGCGGCCATCCGCTATGCGGTCAAAATGGGCGCTCATATTATTAATTATTCGGGTGGCGGTACGGAGTATTCTCAAGATGAATTTGAAGCGGTTCAAGCTGCAGAACAAAAAGGAATTCTGTTTGTAGCTGCGGCCGGTAACGAGCGTAGCAACTCCGACCAAAATCATTACTACCCGGCTGACTATCCTTTGAAAAATATTATCTCAGTTACCGCCATTGACCCGACCACTGAAGTTCTTTCTTCATCGAACTACGGCGTGCTGACTGTTGACATTGCAGCACCGGGACAAAACATTTTGTCTTGCCTGCCGCACAACTCTTACGGTCTGATGACCGGCACTTCGCAGGCCACAGCCTTTGTTTCGGGCGCAGCTTCGCTCGTGATGTCGCACAAAAACCAATACTTTCAAGCTGAAGAAATTAAAAAATATATTCTTGCAACCGGTGACACGGCATCGACGTTGGTGGCAAAAACCAGAACGTCGCGCCAGCTGAATTTATTTAAAGCCTTAACGATCTTGGGTTCTGAAACCGCTTTTTCCGGCACGGCCCGCGTCAACATAAAAGAGAAATTTTTATCTAACGGTGCTATTGATAAAACCAGCTCGGGCTCAGTTTCCGAACAGGG
>JANPAD010000374.1:0-12030 GCA_031429735.1 Bdellovibrio sp.
GCGCCGTCCATGTAAACCTGCCCGCCGTTTTTATGAATGATCTCGCAAATTTCAACAATGGCCTCTTCGAATACACCGTGAGTTGACGGATAGGTCACCATGAGCGCTGCTAATTTGTCTTGATGGAGTTCGGCTTTCAATTTCAGATCGGTTAAATCAACGTTTCCGTTTTCATCACAGTTCACCACGACAACTTGAAAACCTACCATAACAGCCGATGCCGGATTTGTTCCGTGCGCTGAAGACGGGATTAAACAAATATTACGGAGCAATTGATTCTTAGCTTTGAAGTATTCGCGAATAACCAAAAGACCGGCGTATTCACCCTGTGCGCCTGAATTCGGCTGTAAAGAAACAGCCGCAAAACCGGTAATAGCGCACAATTTATCTTGCAGGTCTTGAATCAGCGTTTGGTAACCTTGAGTTTGTGCCACCGGTGCGAACGGATGAATTTTGTTTACTTCGGGCCAAGAAACCGGAATCAGTTCGGTCGCCGCATTCAGTTTCATGGTGCAAGAACCCAGCGGAATCATCGATTGAGTTAGCGTGACATCTTTGTTCTGGAGGTGGTGAATATAGCGCATCATTTCGGTTTCAGAATGATAGCTGTTGAATACGGCGTGTGTCAGATAGGGGCTTGTACGGGCCAGCTCAACCGGAACGACTGGCGTGAGCTGCGCATCAAGTTCGGTTAAATTGACGTTGGTTTTTTGATCTTGATTAAAAATCTGAAGAATTTTTTCAACTGTTTTCAAAGTGCTGGTTTCGTTCAATGAAAAACCGACGGTGTCGTCCGTGTAACGTAAATTCATTTCATGTTTTTCGGCCAAGAATTTGATAGCTGCAGAATTTTTTGTTTTAACAGTTAAAGTGTCAAAGAAGTTTGCCGTTTCAACGGTTAAGCCTAGTTTTTTCAAAGCGGCTGCAGCCAACAGAGTGAGGCGGTGGGTGCGAAGCGCGATTTTTTTCAAACCTTGCGGGCCGTGATAAACGGCATACATAGCCGCCATGTTGGCGAGCAACACTTGCGCGGTACAAATATTTGAAGTCGCTTTGTCACGCCGGATGTGTTGTTCACGAGTTTGCAAAGTTAAGCGCAAAGCACGATGGCCGTTGCTATCAACCGATACGCCGACCAAACGGCCCGGCATTGAACGTTTGAAGGCGTCTTTTGTTGCCAAGAAAGCGGCGTGCGGTCCGCCGTAACCGAGTGGAACACCGAAGCGTTGCGAATTACCGACAACGATATCAGCGCCCCATTCGCCCGGAGGAGTAATCAAAGTCAAAGAAAGTAAATCAACAGAAGCGATCACGAGGGCGCCATGGTCATGAAGTTTTTGTGCCGCGGCCTGGTAATTTTGAATATGACCGCTCGAGGTCGGGTACTGAAAGAAAGCTGCAAAAATTTCTGTCGAGAAATCATATTGAGCCGGATCGACAATGATCATCTCGAGGTCGAGTGGCTCAGAGCGAGTTTTCAAAACTTCAATCACATGTGGGTGCATGTCGGGATGAACTAAGAAAGTTTTTGAATTATTTTTTTTCGTAACGGCCAAGGCCATCGCCATGGCTTCAGCCGCAGCGGTGCCTTCATCAAGCAAAGAGGCATTTGAAATTTCCATGCCGGTTAAATCGCAGATCATGGTTTGAAAGTTCAGAAGACTTTGCAAACGGCCTTGCGAGATTTCAGGTTGGTAAGGTGTGTAGGCCGTGTACCAAACCGGATTTTCAAAAATATTTCTTAAAATAACTGAAGGGGTAATGGTGTCGTGAAAGCCCAGACCGATCAACGATTCGTAAACCATATTTTGGCTCATTGTTTTTTTTAACTGCGCCAGAATTTCATATTCAGAGATTCCTTCACCTACGCGGGTCATCGGGTCTTGTTTCAAAATACTTTTCGGTACAACTTTCGAAATCAGTTCCGTGGTGTTTTCAAAACCGAGTTCTTTCAGCATGGCGTTTTTATCTGCATCGTCCGGACCTATGTGGCGGCCGATAAATTCATTTTGCGACGTCAGTTGACTGAAGGGCGTATTTAAATTCATGAGGAACCTCTTCGAATGTTATGGTAAAAATTTAACATAAAGCTTCATGAAACGCAGTAAGTCGCTAAAATGACAAATGGCTCCAACCGTAAAGTGGGAGCCATTTCTGAGCTGTATTTCAGCAAAAACAAGACAATATTTAGAGAACTAAGCCTTCTTTGCAGAAACTTTCTTTTTAGAGGCTTTTTTTACTGTTTTACGGGCTTTAGCAGGGGCGGCTTTTGTCGCAGCTTTTGGGGCTGCTTTTTTAGCTTTTGGCTTCAAAGTAGCACTCATCGAGAATTCAGCACGTTTATTTTTAATCATTTTCTCGATTTTAGCTTTTTGAGCTAAAGCTTTCTTTTTGTAAAGCTCAAGATTTTTTTCTGCGCCATCAGCAGAAGTGCGCAGCTGCGAAACAACTTTTTTAACTTCTTTTTGAAGATCAGCTTCGGCTTTAGTTACTTTTTTAGCGATGTCTTTGTATTTTTTGACAGCTTCTTTCGTATTCAAGTCTTGAACACGTTTTTGAATATCTTCAGATAGTGTCTGAATGTCGCTGACAACTTGTTTAACTTTCGGAGTTTCAGACATTTTTTGGATGAACGCTTGGATTTTTTCGAGTGCCATTTTTTTCTCCTGCCGGCCTAAAGAGACCAGCAGGATGTTTATAGACCATTCATACAAAATTCACAAATGAATTTAAAGACAAGATTCGGTTAAAATCAGAGGGTAAAATTCATTTCCTTAAGGAGCGCACCCGGCATAATCATGCCGCCCAAACGGCGTTTCTGGTAGGTCAGTGTATTGATAAACGCACTTCGGTCTTCGGTTAACGCTACGAGTTCACTTCCGAAAATGCGGTAGAGGTTGTCATCAAAGCGCAAATCCTGAATAGGTCCGACGATTTCGCCGTTCTCAACCCAGAAGCAAGCGAATCGGGTCATTCCGGTTAGACGTGCAGCCTGAGGATCACTCCAGTTGATGTAGTGAAGGTTCGTCAGGTAAAGCCCTGTGCCGAGTTGCTTCAAAATATCAGCTTCATTTAGAGTTCCGGCTCTAACCTCCATCGAACGCATCGCTTCAGTGTGCCACATGCCAGAGTCGGCGTTATTGGATTCGAGTTTGTACTCCTTGGCCGTTGCTGCATTGATCAAAAAGTTTTTCATTTCACCGTTTTCGATAACCGGAAGCAGTTTAGGGCTGGGCTCACCTTGCGAGTTAAAATGTGAATTTAAACCGAGTTCATTGTTTTCGATCAGCGAAAATATCGGCGAGAACAACTGCTCACGCGTGTAAAGCTTTTTGAGGGGCGCAAAGCCTTGCTCGTAAGCGCTGCGGCTGACCGCGCGCCAATTAAAAATCTCGGCAATTTCAGAAACGGCCATCGGGCCCAGATAAGTACGGTGCTGCCCCGGTTTAACTTTAACGGGTGGGCGTTTCAGCAATGAAAGTGTATTTAAAGTACTTGCTGCCTGGCGGGCAAATATTTCGTCACTCCACTTTTCAGCAGAATAATAACCTTTGGCTGCACGTGGGCCGTCGTAAACCGAGTAGTCGAAAAAGAAATGATCGGTTTCAAAATAGTGAAATTGACCTTTAGAATTAATGGACGCCTGGCGAATCGGGCCCGCGCAGAAAAGTCCGACAAGGTCGGCGCCCGCAAAACTCTGCTGCACTTTTTCAATAAAGACGTCAGCACTCGGGTACACGCTTTTTTTGTAAACTTCAGAAACACCGTTGTTCAACATAGGTGTTAATTTGGGGTTCTCATCGAGCAGGGGCAGATTCTGACGAATGTACTGAAGGCGTTCAGTCAGAGTCGCCATATCTGTGGCTTCATGCATCGTGAGGGGCATAGCTGCACAATAACCGCGCGAGTTGGCCTGATAAAGCAGACTCAGTTCGTGCTGATGGACCTGCGTGTTTTGTCTGACTTGCGATTGAGTAAAACGGATAAACTCACTTTCTTCAGAATGAAGATTTAAAGATACCTCTTCACCTTCCGTCAGCGTTTTGAAAAGGCTTGTAGAAATATTTTTTAAATAGCTATGCATTTGGGTCGCCATATTAGCCTCCACCGAACACTTCAATATTTTTAAACAAGGCGTAAGGCGATGAGTGGCCAACGCGAATAACCTGACTTGGTTCACCCTTACCACAGTAAGGTGAGCCGTAAGTTTCAGAAGTGCGGCTTAAGCCGGCCAAAGAATTCCAGAACGGAACCGTGACGCCTCTGTAATTCGGGTTTTTTAAAGTTTTAGTCACTTTGCCGTTTTCGATCAGTTTGCCGTATTCACAACCGAATTGAAATTTGCGACGGTAATCATCAATCGACCAAGAGCGGTTAGCAAACATCATCACGCCACGTTCAACTTTTGCAACTAATTGATCGAGTGTTTCGGTGCCCGGTTCAAGATTGATATTGGCCATACGGTCGATTGGAGCGCGGTTCCATGAACTTGAACGCGCATTTGCAACACCGGAAATATTCGAACGCGCCTGACTTTCGAGACTTCCGAGAGCCGCCGTCAGAACGCCATCTTTAATCAGATGCTTCTTCTCGGCTTTGTTGCCGACATCGTCATAGGCATAGCTGGCCAGTTCATTTGTGACAGTCGGGTCAAAAACCACGTTCATCATACGGCTGCCATACTGCAGGTTTCCGAAATCTGACGGTTGAACGAAGCTCCAGCCCGCGAAATTTCGCTCATCACCTAAAATACGATCGAGTTCAAGCGGATGGCCGATGGATTCATGAATTTGCAAAAGCATTTGATCCGGCGCCAAAATCAGATCGCACGTTTCGCTCGGGCAGTTGTCTGCAACGAGCAACTCAAGTGCTTCGCGACCGATCTGCTGACATTCAGGCAAGGCGCGATCTAGCTGAAAATATTCAGCGCCAGCTTGTATGCAATTACCACGTCCGCCATGAAGTGAACGGGTTTGCGATTCTTGACCGTTGCTTGCGGTTGCCGACATAGAATGAACAATAATATCGAAGTCCTGATAAATTTCCGTGCCCTCAGAAGAAAAATAATTTTGAACGCATTCAATCAACATCGCATCCGATACAGCTGTAATAACCTGGTCAGAAACTTTCAAAGCTTGCGACGTCTGTTTAAGGAAATCAAAAATTCCCGCCATCGTTAGGTTGTCGAGACGTGTGGTGCGTGCAGTTGAATAGGTGCCCTTAACAGATGGGCGAATGCTTTTTTCAAAACGGTAAACCGCCGATTGCGAGGCTTTCTTCGTCATTTCTAAAGCCTGATGAAAGGCTTTTTTGATTCCATCAACGCTGAGTTCGCTGGTGGCACCATACCCCATGTGACCTTTAATCATGATTTCGATCAGGACGCCGCAATCGATGAACTCATTAAGCTCTTCGGTTTTGCCGTTTCGGACCGAGTAATCCCGCGTTTTTTCACGTACAAGCTTGAAGGCAACGAAGTCGGCCGACGTTTTGTAGCGATTAAATTCGGTTTGAAGAAATTGAGCGATATTTTCAGTTTTATTGAAGGGTGTTGTCACTTGCATAGCTGGTATTTATAAGCCATCTTACCCCCACGTGCAAACAAATGAGCGAACAAACAAATGAACAAATCGGCCAGCAAATTAAGAGACGAGTACTTAAATAAGCATTGGTTTCGGTATCCCGAAATGCCGCAAAGAGCCTTAAAATGGGGCCGGGTTGAGCAGCAATATATCGGAACTCAGCTTTTGTCTGAACTCGTATTGAGCTCTACAGAAATCGGCCATGAGCCATTCAATGCCGCCGATGTTTTAGTTGAAGGTGATTTGGTCGCTATTTTGCCGCAGAAATCCGCGGTTTTGCTGGCTCCGAATTTGACCGCAAAGCGCCCGCAGGATCAGCTCTGGTCTGAACATAAAAAGTGGCAGGCTTTTATTGAATCTGTCCGGCAGGTTTTTATACGCAAATCTTTTCAGCCCGTTAAAACCCCCACGCTGGTGACTTGTCCGGGCACTGAACCCTCGTTAGATGTATTTGAAACTGAATTTCAAATTGAATCAAAAAAGAAAACATTTTTTTTGCCGACCTCGCCTGAGCTCAATCTCAAGAAACTTTTGGCTGAAGGTGCTGAGCGTATTTTCGAAATTGCGCCTGTCTTCAGAAACGGTGAAAAAACCGAACGCCACAGCCCTGAATTTTTAATGCTTGAATGGTACCGCGCTTTCACCGGATTAAGTAAAATAAAGATGGATGTCATTGAGCTGATTGAAGTGCTGGCCATCGAAATGAAAAGACCTGTGCCGTCGGGGCATCGTACTTTTACGGTGGCTGAACTTTTTAAAAATTACTGCGATTTTAATTTAACGCCGTCAACCACCGCGAACGAACTGAAACAGTTGGCCGCAAATCTTAATGTCGATGTTTCGGCCGCCACAACGATTGATGATTATTTTTATCTTATCTTTATCGAAAAAATTGAAAACAAATGGTCGCATGATGAATTGGTCTTTGTCGAAAAGTATCCACCTTACCAAGCGGCCCTGGCCCGGCTTGATCAAGCCGGTTGGGCTGAAAGATTCGAAGTTTATTGGAAGGGTTACGAACTCGGTAATGCTTTTCACGAACTGAACGATCCGACGGTGCAAAAGCAGCGTTCAAATGAAGATCTCGAAAAAAAACGGGCCATGGGAAAAAAGCCAATTCATCTTGACCCGTCATTCTTTGAAGCCTTGGATTACGGCCTGCCGCCTTCAGCCGGAATAGCGGTTGGACTAGAAAGACTTTACATGTCACTAACGGATACACCTGAAATCAGCGGCATAAATCGAATATATAAGGTTTGGCAGAATTATCCTTAGAGCCTCTTTATTTTTTGACCTGACCCATATAGATTAAGGCCCTTGTTGGGGGCCTATGTCATATCTGAAAATTACATTCTTAGCCGTTTTCTCTTTTGCCCTTTTCGCCTGTGATACCGGATCAAGTGTTAACAATAAGGCACCCGGAAGTAGGAAACTTGATGCCAGCAAAGGTTGTTTTAACGAATCAGACTTGATGGCCGGTAATATTGTTGGCGGCACCCGTGTTAATGTGGGGGATGCAGATCAAAAAGTGGCCGTTCTGATGATCGGTGCAAAAAGCGAGTCTCTTGTGTTCTGCACCGCCAACGCGATCGGCCGGCGTGTTTTATTAACAGCCGCTCATTGCATTGATACAACAGTTGCGAAGTACAGCATCGCACTTTACCCGAGTATCACATGTGAAAGCGGTTTCAAAGCCCAACGAAATTTAGTGGCGGTTCAGACCGTTGTCCGCAACGGCGGTTACGATGAATCACTTGAAATTCAAGATCGTCAGGATGACATCGCTTTGATTTTTTTGAAAGACGATCTTCCGGCAGACTACCCCATTTTTAAATTGGCTAATCCCGATGATCTTCGCGACAGCGACATGTACTTGTACGGGTATGGAAGAATCGGCGGAGACCAAGGCGGAACCGGGATGTTAAGACGGGCGACGCTTTTAAATTCGGGCATTAAAATTTTGGCTGCTTCAAAAAAAGTTGAAATTGATCAAAGCAAAGGAACGGGCATCTGCCAGGGTGATTCGGGCGGCGCAGGTTTTATTAAAGTGGGCGACGATTTGCAAATTTTAGGAGTGAATTCATACGTCTTCAAACGCAGCTCTGAAGATGATCTTTGTGGCGGTAAGGGAGTTCAGACTATGGCTTACGCCTATAAAGTCTGGATCGACGAAGAGATTAAAAAGAATGGTACAATTGATTCAGCGACCAGGTAGTTGAAATTACTTTTTCGGGCCGTTGTTAATTTCTTCTTTAAGTTCTTTGCCGACTTTAAAAAACGGCAGTTTCTTTTCGTCGACAGCAATAACTTCACCGGTTCTTGGGTTACGACCTTTATAAGCATCATATTTACGATTTACAAATGAACCAAAACCACGGATCTCGATGCGATTGTCTTTCATCAAAGCTTCAATCATTGTATCAAAAATAGTATTCACCACGGCTTCAGCTTTTACGCGCGTGATGTTTGATTTTTCAGAGAGTAAATCAATCAGGTTTGCTTTTGTCATCGGAACCCCTAAGTTATCGAAATCACTTTGTATTATACAGAGTTAGCGCGTTTTGAAAAGAAGCTCTTAAGACTAGCGCGCTGCTTAAAACGCTCCGAGTTAACCAAAATGAGTTTATAGGCGTTAATAAGCGATTCAATCATGCGGTTGCGGTTGAAGACATCGATGACCTTTTGACGGGCTTTTTCGCCGATTTGTTCCTGATTAATCGCTCCAGTGATAACCTGGTCGAGTAGGCTCGAAAGAGTCTCAACATCGGCCGGTCGAACCAAGAACCCATCAACCTTATCTTCGATAACTTCTGAGATCGGACTAAGCTCAGAACCGATAACCACCTTTTTTTGCGCCATGGCTTCAATCAAGCTGGGTTCAAGCCCGGTTGAACGCGAACTGAGGTCGATATAAATCGGCGAAGCCAAAATGCAATCCAGCATCTCTTGTGGACCGACTTCGCCGGGCATAATTACACGACTACCCAGAGCCAAACTTAACATTTCAAATTCGACTTGTTTCCAGTGAGGTCCGCTACCCAGCAAAAGCAAATAAGTATTTGGGCGTTTCAAAACCACTTTTTCAAATGCTTTCAAAAGCGGTTTTACTTCGTGTGTGCTGGCAAAATCAGAGAGCGCCAGAATAATCTGCGCATTTTCGGGAATATTCAATTTAGTTTTAAAATTATCGGATTCAGTTTTTGGGGTCAGATCCCCTAAATTAATACCGTAAGGCACTGTGTAGGTATGAAAATCCGGATACATATAATAGCGCTCAAGAATCATGCGCTGCTGCGGTGTTGTGACGAAGACACCGTCGGCCGAATCAAGCAGGGCGCGGTCGTACATGAAATAGTTCGTTAAAAAACCCGAAATCAATTTGACCGCAGTCGTGATCAGGCTGCCGATGGTACTTTTTGAACGCGACACGATTGAAAACAGTTCAGCCATATGGGTCGCTTCAACGTCATAAGCCACGCTGACATTCAAATTTTTTTTATGCCGTCCGATTTTAAAACCTGATTGATCAAGGCTATGAACAATATGAAACGGTTTTTCCTGATGAAGGCTGACAAATTTTTTGTGAGCGGCATCTGAAAATTTTAAAGTTTTATACTGCGGTTGTCCTTCGTTCAGATAATAAGCGCGTATACCGTCACGAAAAACTTCAGAACGCTTCACCGGAGAAGTGGTCGAAATAATCGTGACCTCATGTCCGCGCTCGGTCAGGCCTCGCGCCAACGGCCACAGCAATCCGCTGTCAGTTGAGCGACTTAAAGCCGAGATCTTTTGTCCAATCAGACAAATTCTAATTTTTGGCGGTAATTGATGTTCGCTCATGCTTAAAGTTTAGCAGAACGTGAAGTCAGCAGGGTAGTTTTTTGTTGAGACAGTTTTGAATAAAGTCGAGACAATTCATTCACGATGCCGTCGTAAAGCTCGATCGGTCTGCATGAGCTGCACTGAAAATTTTTATTACCGAATTTAAAGACGGTATTTTGAAAGGTTTCCGTGGCCGGCACGACAAGGCAGTTTTGGCCGGAGGTCCAGTGCCCGGAAAAACCGGTGCTTTGGTTTTCATTCAGTACGATCAGATTTTTTTTATTCAATGTTTGCCCCAGCCATTCGGTAAAATTCGTGTGCGTCCGGTTGGGTTGAGATAAAATAACAGTTAGTTGACCCTCATTGATAAGCTCATTCAGCTTGGCATCTGACAGCAGCAGATTGGCCTGGGGACTGATCTTTTTACGGCTGACCAAATCGGTCCACTTTTTTCGGAGCTGAAGGGCTGAGAAATCTTTCAACAAAACACGACCGTCGAAGAAGACCACGTCATCTGTAGGATAATTGAAGACTTCATCAAGGCTTTCAACGACAGGTACGAAGAAAGCTTTGTGTTTGAATGCGGCGGGGCGGGGCGAGGTTTCACAACGGGGCCAAGCCGGTAAAATAAATTTATTACCGGTCACCGTTCGGTAGTACTTTAAGTGATTTGTCTGGCTCACGCTTAAGGCATCGGGTTTACAGGCCTTCATCCACGAGGCGTGGTTTAAATTGAGGTTTGAATTCAAGACACTGACTAAAGTATTTTTCTGGAGTGCTTTACAGAGTGCCAAGTGAAAGACTTCGTTCAGAGTTAGCGGGTGCGATTCAATAACCAGATGGACCGTTTGATAAGAATTTAAGATCAAGCGAGGAATATTGAGAGAATGAGTTATGTCGACATGATGACCGGCGAGGTCAAGTTGTTGGGCCAAATGGGTCACGGTTTGTTCAGCGAGCGGTTCAGCTACTTTAGTTCTGCAATAAAGTAAAACTTGGCTCATTTATCCTTCTTCAAGCCGAAAGCTTTGTAAATGCGATCCATGTTTTTTCGATTGGCTTCCGGAATTTTCATGGTGGGCAATTCGCTTGGAGTGACCCATTTTAAGTTCAAGTGATGCTTGGTTTTCGGCTCACCTTTCCAGAAAAGGATTTCGTAAAATAAAATAATAATGCCGACGTCGCTGTATGAATGCGTGCACGCGATTTTTAGTTCGCCCACTTCAGCTTCGATGCCGAGCTCTTCATTCAATTCGCGTGCAAGAGCTTGTTCGGGAGATTCACCCAATTCAATTTTGCCGCCCGGAAACTCCCAAAGGCCGGCCAAAGTATGGTTTTCGGGGCGCTGGCCCACAAGGATCATACCGTCTTTAATGAGCAATCCTGCTGATACAGGAATCCAGTTCTTTTTGACACGTGGTTTGAGAGGCCGGAGGCCATCTGGAGCAGACAATTTAGGAGAAAAAGGTTTTGTCGTGCTCATGGGCGGCTCTTTCAACCTTTCTGAAAAAATGAAGTCCCGATAATATAAGCGCTGTGTAAACCTCGACGAGGTCAGCGCCCATACTAAGTCTTTCAAAAACATCTGCGCTTGTCATCACTCCACCCACGGAAATAACAAGTTTTTCACGTTTTTCTGCACCTAAATGATCAATTGTTGTCCGAAGTGCCCTTTTTGACAGCTCGCTCACAGGTTTTCCTGAGACGCCACCCTCGGGTGAAAAGCTTTTCTGCGTTGTGCGTTCAAGAGTGGTATTTGTTAAAACAAAGCCATCTATTTCATTCTGTAAACAAATGTCGATAATTCTTTTGAGGTCATCGGTTTCAAGATCGGGGCTGAGTTTAATCAAAAGCGGCCTATCAGGAGCGAAATGATTTTGGGTTGTTTTGATCGGTTTTAAAAAACCATTCAAAAATTCTTTTTTAGTTAAATCGCGCAAACCTTTTGTGTTCGGGCTGCTGATGTTAACCACGAACGCGTCAGCGACCTCATGTAATTTTTCGATCAGAAAACTGTAATCGTCGGCGGCCATTTCATTTGGAGTGTCACGGTTTTTACCGATGTTCACAAGAATCGGCATATTAGATTCAGGTTTGAAGTTGCGAAGATTATAGTAAGCTTCGTCGCAGCCGAGTGAAGGAAAGCCCATGCGGTTCCAGAGCGCGCCGTCGGGAATACTACGGTCGAAGATAACTCCGGGATTAGGTTTTTGTGCGCGAGGAGTGATGGTGCCGACTTCGACGAAACCGGCTCCCAATCTTTGCCATGCGGCTAAGTGATCGGCGTTTTTATCGATACCGCCGGCTAAACCCAGGCGGTTTTTGAAGTGCAATTTTCTCCACGTCAGAGGCTTCCATTCAGGAATGGCGTCGTCAAAGAAATGTGAAATTAGATCAATTGCCAGGGGGCTCAGTTCATGAGCCAGTCTTGGCGGTAACCATAACCAGGGCTTAATTTTCATCAATTTAGACCTAGCGAGGGTAAAGACCGCGTAAAAGCATGGCTCTTTCGAGACGGCTAATTGAAGCGGCCATTGCTGCCGTTCGCATGTCGATAGCTTTTTCTTGTTTGAATTTGTAAACGTTATCGAAGGCTTTCAAAATAATGCCTTTCAATTTCGCGTCG
>JANPAD010000375.1:0-9243 GCA_031429735.1 Bdellovibrio sp.
AGCATCGGCCAAAAAGCCATCGCCTACTTCTGTATCTTCAGTTAGAAAAATTGCCGCTTCGGTCATGTCGGTATCTTCGCCGAGGGTCATCGTGATTGTTTCAGTTGTGTCGGCTTCTTGTTGCTTTTTATTTTTTCTTGCCATGTTGCCTCTTAAACGTTTGTTTCAGGTTCGTGACCGTGATCGGATTCTGGGACTTCATCCAGATCAAGTTCTGCAGCCAGAATCTCGTCATCTGAAGCCATCTCTTCAAAGTTCAAATCTTCAAGAGAGCCGTTAATTTCACCGTTCAATTGAGCGTCGAAAGCCAATTGAGCGTTTTCTTCAGCTTGCTCGAATGCCAGCTCAGCATCGATCCGAGCAGCTTCGATTTCTTCAGCTTCACTAGCCGACTTTTCGAATAGTTTCTGCGCAACATCTTCGCCGTTGATATGGCCGTACTCTTCAACGCGAGACAAAACGTCGCCATCGATTTCTTTTCGGCCTTGAATGTGAATTTCACCATAAGTGTCTGTTTGGTAAAGACCTACAAAACCTAATTTGCCAAGTTCAAGAAGCGATAAGAATGTAATCAAAGCCTGCCGTGAACGTTGCAGTTGATCGCCAATACCCGTATTCCATAGCAAGTCTGACATACGCACCGAGTGCCCCGGACGGATGTACTGACCCATTTCCATAATACGTGAAGAGATCGATTGCAGCTTAACCGTCACCTTGTGAACTTTTTTCGTCAAAGTTTTCATGGCCTTGCGGTAAGAACCGATCAAAGAAAACAAAGCGTTCTCTTCAAGTTCGATTTCATCATCAACCACATCAAGTCTTTCGCGGAAGCCGCGCGCCCAGACATCACGGTTCAAAAGCGGACGCTCGTACAAAGATTTAGAAGCTTCTTTAAATTTTTCGTACTCAAGAAGTTTTTGCACCAGCTCTTTGCGTGGGTCTTCTTGTTCAACGACTTCACCATTTTCATCGTACTGAGGCAAAAGCATTTTGGATTTGATATGAATTAACGTCGAAGCCATCGCAATAAAATCGCCGGCGATTTCGAGATCGAATTCTTTCATGAGCTTGATGTAGTCAAAATACTGCTTGGTGATTTCGACCACGTTGATATTGAAAATATCCATCTCTTCTTTACGGATGAGGTAAAGAAGAAGGTCGAGGGGGCCTTCGAATTGCTGTAGCTGAACACGAATGCTCATAGAGCTCCTGTCACTTAAACTTCATCCAATCTTTTATGATGGATAGGTTTTTTCTCGCATCCGTACGAGCTTTTTCGCATCCTGCAGCAATGATTGAATCAAGCTGTCGAGCGTTATTCAACAAAATTCTTATTTCTTTTTATTTTTGTTTTTTCATCGAAAAGAGCCGCAAATTGCACATAAAATTATCTCGGGTTGAGCAGTCCAACGGCATTATAGACGGCTTTCAACGTCTTCGCAGCCCGCTCCTGGGCTCTCTCGGCTCCACTGAGTAATAAAGTATCTAAATGATCACGATTTTTCATTAGATCATCATACTTTTCACGCACCGGCTTCAGCGTCTGAACAACCAATTCAGCAAGATCCACCTTTAAGTGGCCGTACATTTTGCCTTCGTAATCCTTTTCAAGCTGCTCAAAGGTTTTCCCCGCCAATACAGAGTAAATCGTCATCAGGTTCGCCAACCCTGCTTTATTTTGAGGATCATATTTGATCTCACTGCCCGAATCGGTTGTTGCTGATTTAATCTTCTTTTCGATTTTTTTAGCGTCGTCGATAATCGAAACAAAGTTCTTCTCATTTTCATCTGATTTCGACATTTTCTTTGTCGGATCCTGAAGCGACATAATGCGGGCTCCGGTTTTTCCGATGTAGGGCTCGGGCATTTTAAAGAGGCCTTTTCCGTAACGATTATCAAAATAACCGACCAGATCACGACACAATTCCAAATGTTGTTTTTGATCTTCCCCGACAGGGACCATATCCGCCTGATACAATAAAATGTCGGCCGCCATTAAAACAGGATACGTGAACAACCCGGCATTATTCGTGTTTTTTGCATTTTCAGATTTTTCTTTGAACTGAGTCATCCGGCCCAAATAACCCATCGGCGCAAGACAAGTCAGAATCCAAGACAATTCGGTATGCTGGTGGACCTGAGATTGTGCAAAAATAATATTTTTATGAGGATCCAAACCCAACGCTAAATACTGGGCAAAGAAACTGTAAATTCTCTCACGCAAAACTTGAGGGTCTTGTGGAGTTGTCAAAGCATGCAGATCAGCCAAAAAATAAAGGCAATCGTAATCATTTTGCAATTGTTTCCAATTATTGATCGCCCCAATATAATTTCCGAGAGTTAAATCACCACTGACTGTGCTGCCGCTCAATATAGTTTTTTTAGACATATTTCCTCTGGCTACTTAAACTTAAAACTACGCAAGACCGGCGGTGGACATTAAGAAATAGAAACTGGCCATGACCGGAATTCTCAGGATCCCTAAAGCTCCGGTGAAAACAAGCATTAACAAAATCAAACTTGTCATTTGCTCGTTCTGCTCAAGTTTATAATTCAGCGAAGCCGGCAGGAACCGGGCTAAAACCTTACCGCCATCAAGCGGATGAAGTGGCAAAATATTGAAAATCGCCAAAAACAAATTCGTTAAAACAAACATCTGTAAAAGCTTCAGAATCGGGTCTTGATAACTGCCTAAAAGCTGAAAATGAACTGACACACCCATAAATGCCGCAGATACGACGGCCAATAATACATTCGAAGCCGGGCCGGCCAAGGCAATCCAGAACATATCCGTGCGAACATTTTTTAAATTGCGTGCATTCACCGGCACAGGTTTAGCCCATCCGAAGAAAATAGGTATCCCGAAAATTATCGCGCTAACCGGAAGTATAAACGTTCCAATTAAATCTGCATGCGCCATAGGATTCAGCGTCAGACGACCTAATTGTTCGGCGGTGTTATCTCCGCGCCATTTCGCGACCAATCCGTGCGCGAATTCATGAAAACACAGCGCAAATAAAAAAGGCACATAGAACAGAGCTAATTTTCCGCCAATTTCAACTGGATCGAAATTCATAGTAAAATCCCCTTATCTTTATATCAGAGCCTTGATTCATTAGATTAACAAATGCCAGACTCATGTCGAGTAAAATTTCCCCCACATCTTAATTTTAACCTAAAAATTGAGCATTTTCATAGATGGTTGAGCTTGTTTAGTCAAACTGTCGACGAGCATTTCTCGCCAAGTGTTACTTGATCAATAGAGCTTAAAAGCTTATTTTGTCGTAAATATTTAATTTAAACAGAAAAGGAGATTCCCATGTCTGCCGATGCAAAACATCCTGCTCTTACTATGTGGTCTGAAGATGAAGTCGCTTTCCGCGACGCTGTTCGCTCTTTCGCTGAAGCTGAAATCAAGCCTCATGTAAACGAAATGGACGAACAAGCCCAAATGAAACCTGAAATCGTCGGCAAACTTTTCGAAATGGGTTTGATGGCTATTGAATCTCCTGAACGTTTCGGCGGCGCAGGTTCAAGCATGACGATGGCTTGTATCGCGATTGAAGAATTGGCTCGTATTGATGGTTCAGTTTCAGTTTTATGTGACGTTCAAAATACGCTGGTGACAAACGCTATTTTGAAATGGGGTTCTCCAGGCCTTCAGGAAAAATATCTTCCACGTTTGGCGCGCGAATGGGTTGGCGCCTACTGCTTATCTGAATCATCTTCTGGTTCGGATGCTTTCGCATTAAAATGTCGCGCCGAAAAAATAGACGGCAAATGGATTATCAACGGAAATAAACTTTGGATCACGAATGGCAAAGAAGCCAGCTTCTTTATCGTTTTTGCCAATATCGACACCTCTAAGGGCTACAAAGGCATTACGGCGTTTATCGTTGAAAAAGGCTTTAAAGGCTTTACGGTCGGCAAAAAAGAAGACAAAGTCGGCATCCGCGCTAGCTCAACTTGCGAATTGATTTTCGAAAACTGCGAAGTGCCTGAAGAAAATATTTTGGGAGAAATCGGCAAAGGTTACAAAATCGCCATTGAAACATTAAATGAAGGCCGTATCGGCATTGGCGCGCAAATGGTCGGAATCTCCCAAGGTGCTTACGATGCAACTTTATCGTATATCAAATCACGCGAACAGTTTGGTAAAGCGATCAGTCAATTTCAAGGCGTCCAATTTCAATTAGCCCAAATGCGTATTGAACTTGAAGCCTCACGCCTGATGGTTTACAACGCCGCCCGCTTGAAAGACGCCGGCCAAGACTTCATTGAAGCGGCCGCCATGGCGAAGTACTACTCATCAAAAGTGGCTGAGAAAATTTCTTCAATGGCGATAGACCTATTCGGTGGTAACGGATTTACAAAAGAATACCCCGTTGAAAAATTCTGGCGCGATGCTAAAATTGGTCAAATCTACGAAGGAACTTCAAACATGCAATTGCAAACAATTGCAAAAATTGAATTGGACCGCGCTTAGTGCAAAAAACGGCTGTTGTTTCAGGAGCAAGTTCAGGTATTGGCGCAGCAATTGCCGTGCAGCTGGCTTCTGACGGCTACGATCTTCTTTTATTGGGGCGGGATGCCGCTCGTCTCGAAAACACTCGCGTACTTTGTCAAAATGTAAAGGTCGAAACTTTAACTTTTGATCTGAAGGATGTCAGCGGTCGCACCCGCTATATTCAAGACAAATTAAAAAACCTTTCAACTCCGCAAATTCTGGTCAACAACGCCGGAATTTTTACGGCCGGCGACTTTGCTTCAACCACTGCAGAACAATGGCGTCAGCAATTTGAAACGAATGTTTTATCTTCAGTCCAACTGACTCAAATTCTCTGGCCCTACTTTGTTCAAAATAAATCCGGCAGCATTTTGAATGTCGCCTCAACTCTCGGTCTAAAACCAACTCCGTTGACCGGAGCTTACTCCGCTTCAAAAGCCGCCATGATCAACTGGACTTTATCTTTAGCGCAAGAAGGTGGCCCGCTCGGTATCCGTGTCAACTGTGTGTGCCCGGGTGTTGTCGATACTCCGATTCATGAATTTAACTCAAGACCTCCAGACGAAAAAGAAGCCGCGCATAAGCAAATGGCTTCGTTTCATTTGCTCAATCGCTTGGGAAAACCTCAAGACGTTGCCGAAGCCGCTGCGTTCTTAGCCGGAACCCGTTCTGCGTGGACCACCGGCGCCGTTCTGCATGTAGACGGCGGAATTAACATCAAGTAGGAGGACGAAAATGAGTGATTATAAAAATGAACCCGTTCGTCTTTCTAAATTGATGAGTGAGCGCGGACTCTGTTCGCGCCGCGAAGCTGATGAGTATATTTCACGTGGCCAAGTGCGTGTAAACGGCGAAATAGTCAGCGAACTTGGCGTTAAGTTTACCCGCGATGTTCGTATTACTCTTGAAGCGCAAGCTCTTCGTCAGCAGAACAACCTTGTTACAATTATTATGAATAAACCGATCGGCTATGTTTCAGGTCAACCTGAACCCGGCTATGAACCGGCGATTCGTTTGGTGAATGATCGCAATCAATCTTCGGTGGCCGGTCAACAGCGAACTCTGCAACGCGGAGACCTGCAAGGTATTGCCGTCATCGGACGGCTTGATATCGATTCGCAAGGGCTTCTTATTTTTTCACAAGATGGCCGCATCGCTAAAAAAATTATCGGCGACCATTCTGATATTGAAAAGGAATACATCGTACGCGTGAAGTACCATGGCCGTGAAGGCCAACTCCCACCCGAAAAATTGAAACTTTTGAATCACGGGCTTGAACTGGAAGGCGAGAAACTGCGTCCCGCTCGAGTTGAATGGATCAATGAAGATCAGCTCAAGTTTATCTTACGCCAAGGAAAAAAGCGTCAAATTCGCCGTATGTGTGAATTGGTTGATCTGGAAGTACGCGGTCTTAAGCGCGTACGTGTTGGAAAATTAATGCTCGGCGATTTACCCGAAGGCCAATGGCGCTTTCTGGAAGATCACGAAGAAATTTAATCGGTACCAAAAGCGATCTAAACTTCAAAATGGCACCCATCAATTAACTCTTAAGCAACAAAACGTAAAATACCACTAATTGCTTAATTCGTTCTCTATAACTTAATTCTCATTTTGAATCACTTTTATTAACGTAAGTTTGCGGAATAAATCGATTTACTCCTGCACTTAAGTAAAGTTCTGATCAGCAAATGCCGAATATTTAAAGTAACTTAATACGA
The DNA here is from genome assembly GCA_031429735.1 of Bdellovibrio sp. Lineage (GTDB taxonomy): Bacteria > Bdellovibrionota > Bdellovibrionia > Bdellovibrionales > Bdellovibrionaceae > Pseudobdellovibrio. The sequence goes on from JANPAD010000375.1 coordinate 6,226, forward strand.
GGTTTACTCATGATTAAATATTTTTGTATTTTAATTATTTTTTGTTCAATTAATGCATTAGCTAATGTCACACTTGAAGATGTGGCTGAAGAGCTCTTTAAATCAAAAAATATTCGAGTTACAAATATTTTAGTTAACGAAGTCGACAACCCGTTAGGAAAATTGATAGATCCAGACGGTGAAGGTGGACACGATGATTCTGAAATTTTTTTTAATCTCAACGGAAAGAGAAAAAACTGCTTTATGCACACTCATCGCCAAAGACATGAGGGTGGTCGTATCGAATATTCAGTTAGAATATATGATTGCGGCAGTATGTTCCAAAATCTAGATCCTACTGAGTATAAAGGAAAAGTTTTTTTCGAAGAATGATTGATTTAAACTAGTTATCGGCAGATCACCGCACGCGCTGCTGTCTGATCAGCCTTTGTCGAAGTCTGGTACAGATCTAGAATGTCCTGGCCGGGCTGAGCCCCGTTACCGTTACAAACCGCATCCAAATCTGAAATCTCGGCGGTCTCGTAATCAAATGTAAAGGCAACCGAAATTGAGTCTTTCGGAATTTCAAAATCAACGTTGCTCAGTAATTCACTGCCTTTAAGATCGAGCGTGTAGGTCAAACGCATGTCGCTGATATTTGATTTAATTTTAAGACTCGCCGGACAGGTCCCCATGACACCGCCATTTTCAAAATAGCAAGTTGACCCGCTATTGATGTATTGTCCGTTGGAATAGTACTTCGTGCTGCCGCTGTTCATGTACTGGCCATTTGGATAATAGCGGGTGCTACCGCTATTCATGTACTGACCGTTCGGATAATAACGTGTGCTCCCACTATTGGCGTACTGGCCATTCGGAAAGTAGCGGGTGGAACCGCTGTTAACATATTGACCGTTTGGATAATACTTGGTGGAGCCACTTGATTTGTACTGACCATTGCAATAATAGTCCGTGGCTAGAGCAGATGTAGAAAAGCTCAGCAAAAGGATGTAAATTAACAGATTTGTCGGTGTCATTTTAGTCTCCTGACTCTATTAAACTCATGATAAAGCAAGAGTCCGGCCAAGAATAAAAAGTCCTACCGCAGTTTAAGTGGAGCCCGTAAAACCTCAACCATTTCAGGAGCTTTTCGGGCGGCCCATCCAATGGCTTTCGGGCCGGTCAACATACCTTCGCGAAGAAATGTTTTAGTCCAGTGAAAAACCATAGCTGCGCGGTATTTATCAAAAAGTTCGATGCGGTCAATCCATAACGGGCTCAATGTATTTTGTGTACTGTAGCCTTGCAGAAAAAGGTCTGTCGTTTTCGCTTTTTCGGTGTGCTCATTGCCTTCATAAAAATTTTTATGAACCGAATTAAGCGGTGCAATCAGATCGTAGCTGAACCACTGATAGCACGCATCATCAAAGTCAAATCCGGTCAATGCACCCTCATGAAAGAAAAAATTTCCCCGATGCAGATCAGTATGAATCAGACCATAGCCCTCATTATCCTGCGGCAGTGACGACATCCATTCCAGCAATTCATTCAAACGCGTGTATGGAATGCCGTCTTTCGGGTCCATGCTTCTCAGCGCCATCGCTAATGATTCGTCTTCGTGCCAGTTTTGTCTTTTCTGAATGCTACCGGGCGGATTATATTTTTTGGTCAGGCTCTGCATCTTCCCGAGATAACGTCCCCAGGTTTTAATCACCTCCGGCTGACAGGCTTCTTCGTCAGTCAGCGGTGCGCCTTTGGCTTTCACAAATATTGAAGCGTAAAAAAGTGATTCTCCTTCAAGTTCAACAATGAACTCGCCGGTTTTGGTGGCGATTGGGTTCGCTACTTGCATACCGTTTTGATTTAAATACGTGAGCCAGTGCAATTCTGATTTAAGCTCTTCGAATTTTCTGTGATAAGGCTGGGTCAAACGTAAAACAACTTCTTCGCCGTTCAAGTTGGTGAAATAAACGAAGTTCGCAAGACGACGGTGAAATCTCACTTCGCCTTCGATGGACCAATGTTGCTTTAGAAATTCAATTTGATCTAAACCTAGTTGCAATGAAACCTCTTAGATTTTATCTCTTCCAGACGCCGTCTTTAATCAAGAAAGATTCGCGCAATTTTTCAAGATAGGCGATTTCATCTTCATTGAAGCCCGCTTTTTTACGCAAGTCATGATTGAGCGGATTAATTCTTTTAGGCAAAACCGCGCGCAAGCGGTCCATTCGCGAAAAGAAATCGACGTTGGGATCTATCTTTTCAACCTCACAGATTTTAAAATACCACTGGCTGCCGAAAAGCACGTGGCCGATTTCTTCGGTGTTAATAATTTTAACAGCCTTCTGAACGCCCGGCGCATCAACTGCAACCAGCCTACGCAAAAGCGTATCGCCCGCATCAAGACCGCTGCCTTCAAGATAACGATGCACAATCAAAATTCGGTCCAGCAATGAATCTTCGCGGCTCACCGCTGTCCAAAGACCGCAGTTCACGGGCCAGTCTCCCCATTTAAATCCGAGGGCTTCCATTTCGGTCAAACACATTTCAAGATGCTGCGATTCAGAGACAGTTAAATTCCAGAGTTCTTCTCTAAAAGCCTCCGGCGCCTCTGGAAATTCAACAAGTGTGCGAAGCCCCAGTTCCATAGCCTGCAGTTCAATGCTGGCCAAATCGTGCAGCATACGGGCTTGTCCTTCAGGGGTTGAGAAACCTTTTTTAGGAGGATGCAGTTTAAATTCGAGGGGCTTCACGTCGCGCGCCGGAAGATCGGGCGCAAAAACCCGTTCCTGAAGTCGCACAACTGAATCTGCGCTACTTCTAAGCACTTTTATTTTATCGAATACATTTTCAACGTTAAAGGCCCACTGCATAGGGTCCAACTTAGCATACCAGCCCAGACCTAGACAAATATGATCTCTATGGATAACTTGAGAATTCGACCAATTTGAAAGGGAGACTTATGGGTAAGTCGTGGAAAAACGCAGGTAAGACCGAAAGCGCTCAGAAAAAAGGGCAAATCTTTACTAAATTAGCACG
>JANPAD010000376.1:0-6242 GCA_031429735.1 Bdellovibrio sp.
GCAACTGTTGCTATGGCTAACCCAACTGCTGAAGCTGCTAAAACACACGGTGCTGCAACTGCTGAAGCTGCTAAAGCTCACGGTGCTGCGACTGCTGAAGCTGCAACTGCTAAAGTTGAAGAGAAAAAAGCTGAAGCGACAACGACAACTGCAACAGCCACAAAAAAAGCGACTAAGAAAATGAATAAGATGGCAAAAAAAGCTGCTGCTGCTAAAGAAACAGCTTCTGCTGCTACAACTGAAACAGCAAAAAAAGTTGAAGGCGCAACTGCTGCTCCTGCTGCTGAAGTTAAAAAATAGTTCTGAGTTAATTCAGGATTTGTTAAAAGGAGGCCACAAGCCTCCTTTTTTATTTCTAGAATTTATTCTTTATACAAAAATCAAAAGAACTGAACTATTGGTTCAAAACACTCGCAGGGCATTTAAAAACTGTTCCAATAAAGACTAACGGACCTGTCGTGGTTTCACTATCAGAGGCCGCCGTAGACTCGGTGCCTACCTTTGAAGATGCTGAAGGAGCAGTTGCTGTCTTGGCTTTAGGACTGGTTGTACCCGGCAAGGTGTTTGTGCTTTTCCCTTTTAGGAAAACTAGAATATTACCACCCAAGGCATGAGCTTTGTTTCGCAGATCAACCCGCGTGGTCAGGTCCATTTGTGTTTCAAGAGTCCCCACAGTGGAATCCTCTTGCACACTTGAGACTTCTCCGACATACAGACAGCCCTTAGGCTCGGCGTCGAAGATACGAACGCGCTCAGAGCCCGGTGTGATGTCGTAGCTTTTGCAAGCCGTGAGGCTTGCAAAAATGAGAAATAGAAAACTATTCTTCACCGTCATCTGCTGCTTCTTCTTTCATCGGTTCAAGAACTTCATCTTTTTTACTTGGATGAGCTTTCAAATAGTCTTTAATTTTAGCGCCATCCGGAGCCAGCATCGTAAACATATTACGACCTTCCATCTTTGGAGGTGCTTCAACAATAGCGAGGTCTTTGACGTATTCGATGGCTCGCAGAATAATCGCTAAGCCTGTTTCTTGATGGGCCATTTCACGTCCCATGAAGCGCAAGTTAACTTTAACTTTATCGCCGTCGAACAGAAAACGGCGGGCATGTTTCATTTTAGTTTCGAAATCATGCTGATCCGTACGTGGTCGCATCTGAATTTCTTTGATCGTGACGATCACTTGATTTTTACGGGAAGCCGCAGCTTTCTTTTTCTCTTCGTACTTGTATTTTCCGTAGTCCATGATCTTACAAGTCGGAGGCGTTGCGTTCGGGGCAATTTCAAGCAAATCAAGACCGCGTTCTTCAGCCAATTTTAAGGCCTCAAACGATGTCATCACGCCCAACATTTTACCTTCTTCATCAATGAGACGTACTTGCGCTGCACGAATATCGCGATTAACTCGCAACCCGTCTTTGTCGCGTTTTTTTTCTCTGTCGAATTTTGATGGACCGCGTGGGGGTCTAGGAACAAATGTGCTAATGGGGAACTCCTTGGTTAAACCGTTGTCGTCTCTGCGGGTTGACCTTCAGCCTTAGGCATTTCAGGTTGCAGATGACGTTCGTTAATTGTTTTTAAAATAATTTCCTGAGCCCTCGCCCATGAAATATTATTATGCATAGAACCATCACGTAAGCGCACCGAAACTGATTTTTGTTCAGCCTCTTTATCGCCGACGATCAGCATGAACGGCGTTTTTTTCAACTGCGCTTCACGAATTTTGAAGTTCAATTTTTCATTACGACGATCGAAATCAACACGGATGGAGTGCTTGCGCAGATCCTGTTCAACATGTTCGCAGAAATCATTCACGCGGTCAGTGACATTCAAAATAGTCACTTGGCTTGGCGACATCCACGGCGGCAAGTTACCTGCAGTGTGTTCGAGATAAACACTGATGAAACGCTCAAGCGAACCTAAAACTGCGCGGTGAAGCATGATTGGACGGTGTTCTTTGTTGTCTTCACCCGTGTATTTCAGATCAAAAGCATCTGGTAGATTCGGATCTACTTGAATCGTGCCCGTCTGCCATGAGCGGCCGATGGCATCAACAAAGTGCATTTCGAGCTTTGGTCCGTAGAACGCACCCTCAGCGGGAAGAATGCCGAATTCCATGCCCATTTCAGTGATGGCATCTCCGAGAGCTTTTTCGGATTGGTCCCAGTACTCTTCTGAACCCATTCGGTTATCAGGACGAGTCGCTAAGAATAATTTATAATTCGGCATACCTAAAGTTTGATAAATCGTATTCAGCATTTCGATAAACTTGAAAATTTCAGATTTCAATTGATCGAAAGAGCAGAATATATGGGCGTCGTCCTGACAGAACGTACGAACGCGTGAAAGACCGTGCAACGACCCCGATTTTTCGTAGCGGTGCAAACGACCGAAGTCAGCCATGCGTAATGGAAGTTCACGGTAAGAATGTTTCTCAGAGGCAAACAACAAACAATGGCTTGGGCAGTTCATCGGTTTAACGCCGAATTCGCGTTCGTCAGGTTTACTGAAGTACATATTCTCTTTGTAATTCGCGTAGTGCCCAGAAGTCTTGAACAGTTCAATGTCGAAGATTTGTGGGGTAATCACTTCTTGATAATCGTATTTGTAATAAAGTTCGCGGATGTATTTTGTTAACTCGTTGTAAACAATTGTTCCACGACCTGTAAAGAACGGAGAAGCCGGCGCCAGTTCATGAAACATGAACAGGCCAAGCTCTTTACCTAGTTTGCGGTGATCGCGCTTCTTGGCCTCTTCAAGCTGCAACAAGTACGCGTCGAGTTCTTTTTTGTCGCCGAAGGCTGTGGCGTAAACCCGTTGGAGCATCGGATTTTTTTCATCCCCGCGCCAGTATGCACCCGCCACTGACATTAATTTGAAGGCTTTGATTTGACCTGTGAACTGCACATGCGGCCCACGACAAAGGTCGAACCATTGGCCTTGATGATAAATGCCGACGACCGTCTCACCTTTAGTAGCAAGGTCTTGAATCAACTCAACTTTGAAACGCTCGTTCATTGATTTGAAAACGTCGATGGCTTTTGCAATCGGCCAGTTGTCACGTGTGATGGGCAGATTCTGCTTTTGCAGTTCTGTCATCTTTTTCTCAATCTTTTCAAAGTGTTCTTCAGTAAAGTTAAACGGAGAATCGAAGTCGTAATAGAAGCCCGTATCGATGACCGGACCAATCGTGACTTTCACGTCAGGCCACAGGTCTTGAACGGCTTGCGCCATCAAGTGAGCCGCCGAATGGCGAATAACCTCAACCGCTTCAGGCGATTTTGTCGTGATCAGTTGAAGCTTCGTTTGATGTTTTAATGGAATACGTAAATCAATAACTTCTGATGAACCATTGATTTTGGCGCCCAAAGTATCCTGAGCCAAACGGCTACCGATTGAAGCGGCTACTTCAAGTGCTGTGGGTTCATGATCAAACGTACGGACCGAGTTATCGGGTAAAATAATTTGAATTTCAGGCATAGATTATGAGACCGACATTAAAATGTGGTATTGCACACAAGCGAAACGCTTGCGGTTGTGTTGGTAAGAATGTGTCGGATGACAGATTTCATTGGTTTATAATTGCAAAAAAACGGGCCTTTATCAAGGTCCATTAGCTTAAATTTATGACAATTAAGCTTAAAAAGAAGTGAATTCAGCAAGGCTTTCGCACGTCAGCCGCCGAAGACACCCTAACGACGCCTTGGAATGGACAAACTCGGTCTTAATGGAGTTTTTAAAGTGCATGTCGCAGCCAGCTTTCGCGGAAAATCCTTAACTCCGATAAACTTTGAACCGGCCGAAGCCCAAGCGGAAGCATCGTAAGGAATCATATTGTCGGCCCGCGATGTGTCCACATGGCCAAGGGCGATATCTACTTTATCACTTTCTTCACGAATAGCGAACGACACAAAGCCTTCATATGTTTTCAATTTCTTTTTAAGAGCACCAGGTTTAGATCCGGCACTGGAGATGATTTTTTGAAGAACAGCTTCTCGCCCGTCTTTTCGGATCACCAAAATAACGGAGCGAATCGATTCATCTTTTTTATTCAACGGTTTGGGTTCAAGAACTCCGGCCCAGATTTTTTTAGTCTTCTCGGGCCGTCTGTCTATTTTTTCAATCAAGCAATCATAGAGAGCCGCATTGGCAAAAATCGGAACCATCAACAATACGGCTAAGATCATTTTACTTCTCATGTCTTTATGCTACTTGCACAAGACGAGTTATTCTATTCCTTTTTTCACCGCATCGTATTCAAGAACCCAGTTACGGGCTGCGGGTTCAAAAAGCTCAAGCTTGAAGGCATCACGTTCTTTAACCGGCTTACCATCTACGGCATAAAGATCGTCAGCATTTACTTTTTCAACGTAAGCCCAGCCGATGTCGGCACCCGGATTTGATAACAGTCCTGCGGCGGCCTTACGGATCGCAAACTCATAAGAATACAGCGGAAGTTCAATCTCAACTTTGGCGTTAAATTTCGGCGCCGTCGCGGGAGTTCCACCGTTAGAAAGCGAACCGCCTATCGCCATCGAAGTACCGCTAACAGCAGGCGATGCATCCGCTGAGGCCATAGTCGTTTGTGCGTTCACCGGTCTGATCATAACAAATTGGTTCGTGCCCGTCGGCATATTAGTCAGCTTCACTCGACTTAATTTTTCGGCGGTCGTCGTCACGTCGACTGTTACTTTAATTGTTTCGCCCGTTTTACCAAGCACGTATTTTTTAAAGCGAGACAATAAAACTGGCGCCAGTTTTTTAGAAAGGTCTGACTTGTCCCATTTTTTCATGGTTTCTTCTTCAGTGTTACCTTTTAAAAAATCAATTTCGGCCAAAATCATTTTCTTCTGAATGAGCGGCGCGGCTATCGCCACCTGTTGCTTCATATATTGTTTTTCTTCATCAGAGAATGAAAATTCGGTGCCGTCGTCGCGGGTGCCCGTCATGTAGTTAGGAGTATCAACGAGGCGATTAAATTTTTCCACTAACTTCACTGAAAAATCATCCGGCAAGACAGTCACTAGTTTTTCAAGACCACCCAGACGTTCCACTTCAGACGCGATAAAGGCGCGTTCTTCTTCTTTAACAGATTCGGCCTGAGTTTCAAGAACGGGCAAGTGGGGCGAGCGAACCGAAATCAGCTTCGTTCCTTCTTTGAGCAGTGACATGAATTTTTTCAGATTATCGGCCGCACGAACCGCCAGATTGGCTGAAGAAATATTCACATATTGAACTGGCACTCGCATTTCAGGGCGCACTTGGTTTTTTGAGGCGATATAACTTCTTAAAATTCTGTTCGCTGTCGTATTGAGGGCATATTCATACTTACCCGCCGAAGAAGAGATCACTGATTTACCTGCATCGTGAGTCGCGCAGTCCGCAAATGTATCCACCTGTGTGTCGGTACAGAATGGCGCAAGATTCGGTGGTAAGTCCATTTTTTTATAAAGATGCTTGATGGCGGCATCATCGTAAGTCAAAGCCGGACCACCCGCGCGCAAAAGATCGCCGTTCGCAGCACTTTCTTCAAACAAGCTGTATTCCATCACCGAACTTGAGGTCACGAGATCAGCGGGAGCTTTTTTATCCTGGTACATTTTCGTGATAAAATCTTTACGGTCTTTATAGTCGTAACTAGCAACCAAGTTGCCCGCAAAATTATGACGGAGACCCATCACGTGACCCATTTCATGGGCCACGACTTCATAAACATAATCACGTATCGCTTTGTCCATTGCGTCCGGTGTAACCGCCACATCAACCGCGGTTCTTTTTGACATTTCTTTGCGTATATCGCGTTCACAGAAACGAGCGGACTTAAAGCCTTTTAAAATCGGTCTTTTTTTGTTTTGCGCACTTTGTGAATCATCGAGCATGATGGCTTTAGGGTCGCTGGATGTCGTGAAGACCGATGTCATAAAAATTTGAGCACTGGTCACTTCGCCTGAACGCGGATCAACCTGCGCGTCGGCAAAAGCAAAACCGGCAGAATCATTTTCAATCCATTGCAGAATATTTTTATCAAATTGCGGAGCGGTAATTGATTTATCAGTCAGCTGTTCAACCACGATTGAACCAGCACCCATTGATTTATTCCAGTACTCAAGTGCCTCTTTTAACAATGGACGATACTTTTCGGGCGTATTCGCTGAAATCGCAAATTTAATCGGTTTTTTCTCATTCCATTTAGCCGCATAAACACTGGTCGAACCATCCGGCAAGACATGCTGATTGGCCAAGA
>JANPAD010000377.1:0-1791 GCA_031429735.1 Bdellovibrio sp.
CACCCCGAATAGTAAAGTGAAAACACAATACCTCGGACGCCAAGACGAATCATTCGCAAGAGTCCGCCGCCCGGCATGTCTGTATCCGCAACTCGCTCTAAAAAATTAAATAGACCGCGTAGTAAAAAAACCGGCAAAAAATAAAAAACCATAAATAAAAGACCCACGCCGTCCCTGTCTGAGGGTGGCAAATCTTCCACAACACGGTCGACGTACGCGGCACAGCCTAATTGACTGAAAGAAGGAAATTCTTCAAAGCCTGGAAGTAAAATGTCGCCGACTTTGTTTAAACCTTTTAACGCTAATGAATTTAAATATTTTGAACTCACTTTAATTTCTCCGCTGCAAAATGACTTAAGGCCATGACTGTCAATGAAGGATTAATCCCGGGCGCCGACGGAAAAACACTCGAATCTGCAATCGTCAGATTTTTAAAACCGTGCACCTGAAAATCCGGATTAACCACTGATTTAGATGCATCTGTACCGATGGCACAACCGCCCATCAGATGCAGACCGAACACAGCGCTTGAAGCCTGAATTCGTTTTGCCCCAGTCGAGCCGAAAAGTTCCCGCACTAATTCCAAACCCGCCGTTACTTTTGTCTTATCGTTTTCAGTCAAGCTCTTTTCAACATGAAGCTTTCCGCTTCGGTCGACTTTAAGGATACCAGAAGCATCATCGCGAATAGCGACTTCCATTGAAGCCAAATACTTATACTGACGCATGCTCTTGAGATGTTCGTGCCCGAAACCGTCAATCAACATGGCCGTCGCAATTGGTGGAGCAAAGACATTTTCAAGCTTCATTCCCATTTTTCTTAATTTCGGATCGTAGGATTTTACACCTTGAAACGTACCTTTGTGGGCGTTGATCGGCTGATCATAGTAAGCATAAGTCATAAACTGCGGATGAGCCGAAATGCCTTTACCGAGGGCCGGAAGTTTTTTATCTAACCCGCTTTGCAATAGAATTTTAGTTGTACCAAACGAGCCTGCGGCCAAAACCACATGCCGGGCGGTAAAAGATTTTTTTTCACCACGTTGTAATCCGTGAACAACGACATGGTCATCAAAGTGTTCAATGCGGCCCACTTCAAATTCGCTTTCGACCTTCAGGCCTTTAGCTTCGGCCAATCTGACCGTCGTGACCATCGAACTTTGTTTGGAATCACGCGGACAACCGGCCAGACAGGCCATGCAGTCCATGCCTTCAGCCAGTTTACAATCTTTCTGCCCACGATCCAAAGCTTTCCACTTATAGCCGTTCTTATCAAAAGAATCGCAAAAAAGTTTCGTGTTGTTGTTAAAATATTTTTTATCAATTTCTTGAATGCTGGCTTCTTTGGCTACCGAATCATAGTAAGGTCTAAACGTCGCCGTTTTGAAAGCGTCCACACCGGACTTCGCACGCCAATCATCCCAGGCGTCATCATCGAACTCATCTAATAAGGCCTGATTCACAATCGAGGTTCCACCGACCGCACGGGCTCTTAAAAACCCCATTTTTGCATCGGTACTGAGTTCTACTCCGCCGCCCCAATAAAGTTTGGCCGAGCCGACCGCCTCGATCATCGGAAAATCTTTTTTAGTAAAGTAAGGACCGGCCTCGAGCAGAATGCATTTGGCACCCCGTGAAACCAGATCAAACGCGAATCGACCGCCTGAAGGGCCGGAGCCCACTATAATGTAATCAATCATTCAATAATCATTCACTTTGCCAGAATGAGAATCAAGCCTAAATAAATGCAGTCTGCTCAAAAATGGGGCTATTCGAAACACCAAATTGATTG
>JANPAD010000378.1:0-6571 GCA_031429735.1 Bdellovibrio sp.
TTGGCTCTTTAAACCTTTTAAAAACTCCATGGCGCCCTGAACTTCACCTTTGTTTGTCACCACATCATCATCCATTAAGACTCGCACATCAACGCCGCGTTTCGTGGCCTTAACTAACGCTTTACCGATACCCGGATTTAAAAAATGTTGAATGGCAATATAGATATATCCATTATCCGGAACGTTGTTAACTTGAGCCGTCATCGTCTTTAAAACGATATTGTCATTATTAGGCGAAAATAACGGAGCAATCTTCTCTTTGGCCAAGGCTTGTTCGGGGTTCATGATTACGCTGATACGTTTAAAACAATTTTCGCGTCCTTGAATGTAAGTTTGGGCGACTTGTTCATCGTTTTCACTGTCGTGAATGCGATCGGCCGTGAAAGCTTGAGTATTCGGCATTTGCGAACTGTAGTCGTAGTTTTTACCGACTGCTTTTTCAAGACCTTCCATCACGCACTGATAAGCTTTAATCAGGTTGCTGTCCTTCGGCGCTAAGGCTGTCACCCAGTGGTCTGAGTGAAGGCTTGTTCCGAAAGCGGACAAATTACCCGAAGAGTAGTTGATATTAACACGGTCGCCGCCGTCTTTTTCAAGGTTAGTGCCCGGATTAACATACAGAAACTTATTATGGTGCAGACGCCAAGGGCTGCCGGTCAAACCACCCAGAAAAGAGACTTTAAGTGGGGAGCGCGTGCTGTCAAAATCAACGCCCGCACAGGCTGGGTTGGTTTTAAGAGTATCGATGTTGGCCGCAGAACCGCGATCAAGAAATATTCGAACCGGCACATTGTTTTTGAACAGTTCACACAGTTTAGTATGAACTTTTTTGTTCGAAAAACTGAAGTAAGCAATAAACACCTGCGATTTTGCAGGGTTGTTCAGTGCGCGGTCCAGCTGCGCGTTGATCTTATTCACCATCTGAGAGTTGTTGTCCAGCTCGGTGGTATCATTCACCATATCGCAAAATGAAGGTTGGTAGCCGACGTATTTACAGTTAAGTCCGGTGTGCATCAAATCAAATTGGATGTCACTGCCGGCCGCCTGGCTGTACGAAAAAGCAAGTAAGTTACATAAAGCCGCTGTCGCCGCAAATTTTAAAACCTTCATTTTATACCTCTAAGTAAAGCTCTCTCTACAAGACTCAGGCCATCGAAACAGGGTTGAGGAGCGATTCAACAGGTCCTTTCAATTAAAAATGCAGTTATTTTGTTAAGAATATAGGGCTGTTAAAAAGTTAAACAGTGACCCTGATTGTAGAAAATCCTTAAATACCGCTAAAATAAAATTTGAAAGCTTTTGCCCGCAAATAAAGTTAAGTTAAATTAAATGAAATTTTTGAGGCTTCCGGATATTCTACTTTCGACCTTGTTTGAGGATGACGATATTATCGCAATCGACAAACCCTATGGCTTTAATGCGCATACCAATGATTCTAAGCTGGAGCATTCCGATGCCATTCAAGACGGTCTGATTGAAATGTATGAAAAACAACGGGGTAGCCCACTGCATATCATCCACCGGTTAGATCAAACCACCACCGGGGTGATGATCTTCGGTAAGTCAGCAGAATCTGCAAAAAAATATGCCGAATATTTTTTTAATCGACAGGTCAAAAAAACGTATCTCTTTATTACCAAAAAAAAATCTGAAAAAAAATCATACGTCATTAATCAGCAGATTATTCATAAAGCTAAAGAGCTTGATGCCGAAACTGATTTGAAATTTATTAAAAAATCTGACAACTATGAGCTTTGGCAGGCCAACCCGCACACAGGGCGTAATCATCAAATTCGAATTCACAGCCAAGCGGCCGGCATTTCTATTTTGGGTGATGAAAAATACGAAGGTGATGCTTTCCCTTTCCTCTGTTTACATAACCGGAGTATCGAATTTCCGAACGGGGTGGTTATTTTATCAAAACCGCCGGTGTATTTTGAAGATCTGAGTCTTTTGGATCGCGCCGCTTCGTCGATAAAGTTTTTTGAAGCTGATCGTAGAGAAAGGCTGTTTTCACAGGCGGGGCGCGAACAATGCTTTCGTTTAGGTCACAAGGATTCTGCGTTTACCTTAGATCAATTCGGTGAAACCATCGTGCTGAGTTGGCTTAAGGACAGATGGACTGACACAGATGCAAAAGAGTATTTGGCTTTCGCCCAATTGAAAGAAAAACACCTTTTCGTTCAAAAAATGTCAAACGAGACAACCAGTTGGGTAGCTGCCGAGGGTAAAACTAATTATGAAATTCACGCTGATTCTGCTGGATTGCCTTTAAATCAACGTCTGCAAAGAAACTGGGTTTTAAATCATAGCGAAAACAAATCCGTACTTAATCTTTTTGCCTCAACTTGTACCTACGGAGTTGTCGCGGCCTTAGGCCATGCATCGCAAGTGACATCAGTCGAAATGAGTAAAAAAGCATTAACCAGAGGAAGAAAAAATTTCGAGCTGAATCAGATTGGCGGCGAATCTTTTAAGTTCTTATGCCGCGACAGCCTAACATTTCTTGATCAGTGCCTGCAAAAAAAATTGAGCTATAATTTAATTATTTGTGATGCGCCTTTATTTTTTCGGCGCGAAAAAGGTGTTTTTAAACTAGAAAATGATCTGGAATCTTTGCTGCAAAACTGTTTAGAGTGCCTAAGTCAAAATGGCGACCTACTTTTTTCAACTGCTCACGGCGGTATTTACACCGATGATATCCGAAAAACGATAGTTAAAGTTCAGAAAAAATTAAATCTCAAACTTGAAATCAACTGCATTCAACCGGCCCTCGATTTTGAATTACCTTACGAAAAACCTCATTTAAAATCTTTTTTAATTCGTAAAAGTTAAAGTAAGGCCCATCTTAATTTGGCGGACTTAGACCTAGTATTGCGGCGCTGTTCTTCCATAGAGGGGCGAATAAATTCCTGGGCAACACGACTATAGATTTTATCTCGTTCAAAACCTTGAAAGGATTTTTTCACACGGCGGTCTTCGCCCGAATGAAAAGATAAAATTGCAACGCGTCCGCCGGGGTTGAGCATCGAGGGAATGTCTTTTAAAAACTGATCCAGAACTTTAAATTCTTCATTGACCGAAATTCTTAACGCCTGAACCGCCCGACGAATGGGTTTTTCGCCTTCTTCAAGCTGAACTTTTTTTGAAAACCCTGAAATCACTTCGCGAATAGCATCCGCCAATTCAAAAGTCGTTTGAGGGCGCTTTAAAATTAAAGCTTTTGCAATCACTTCGGCGCGTTGTTCATCTGAATTTTCACGCAGCATCTGAGCCAGATCGTTGACACTCAGGTTGGCTAACAGTTCAGCGGCCGTGATCCCTGTATGTGGATTCATGCGTAAATCCAGCGGGACGTCAAATTTAAGTGAAAATCCGCGAGACGGGTCGTCGATCTGCATAGAGGAAAGCCCAAGATCCGCTAAAATCATATCAACTTTAAAAATTTTATTTTCAACTAAAAATTCTTTGGCCGCACTGAAGTTAAAAGGGGCTAAAATAAATGAGCCTTCAGGAATGCCCGAATTTTTCAGCCGCGCTTCAGTTTTTTGGCGTTCGATCGGATCTTGATCCATACCAATGACACGGCCATGGGGTTGGACTCTGGGGATAATAAACGAAGTGTGGCCGCCGTAACCTAAAGTCGCATCAAGAGCCGTCTCGCCAGGTTGAGGATTTAAAATATTCAAAATTTCATCAACGCAAATTGAGCGATGTGTGCCGGCGGGAGTCGCTCCTCGAGATTTAATTTTTTCAATCTCTTGCGCATACTTTTCGGGATTAAGCTCTTTGTATTTTTCATTGAATTTGCGCGGGTTTTTGCCGCTGTATCTAACGCGACGTTTAGGTTTTTCCGGAGGTGTTGACGATGAGGTCATGCCTGCATTAGATGTTCTAAAGTATCCAAAGACAAGTAAAACTTCCATAAATCCTAAAAATTTGATACGAATATAAGTATGAAAAAGCTGATTGTTATTTTACTGGCTCTTGAAATTTCTTCTTGTGCGACACCTCCCTTGAAGCCGGCCGATGTACAAAGCAAGGTGGCCTTGGGTATGAGTGTTGCCGACGTGATGGCAACGATGGGTGTTCCCGAAGAAAAAAAACCCCTCGACAACGGTCAATTTAAACTCGGTTACAACGGTTACTTGCTTAGTTTTGCTGATGGGAAATTAACCGAGGCTCAGATTTCTACGGATGCAGCTCTTTCTGCTCTGGCTTTGAAGCCGATCGAAGAGCAAATCCCGGGCTACAAGCCGAATTCACTCGTTTTAAATAAAGAGTTCAAGCCTGTTGCATCACCTTATCAGATTGCAGCCGTTCTACAAAACGAAACACTTTTCGAAAAAGCCGTTGAAGCTGGCGTGAACCGCAACGGATTCACTCTGAAAACAAATGCTCTTTGCGTCGCTTTGGTTGAAGGATATCTAAATGGAACTGCAGCTGTCTTGAAAGCAGGGTTTAACCGAAATATACGCCTTCGTACAGACAAGGGGATTTACATCCTTGCGAAAGATTGTGTGAGTTTGCAAAAAGATCCCGTGGTGGCTGAAGAACTTAAAAAGCTTTTAAATTCTGAAGCGCAAACCAAAGCGGCAAGTGTAGCAACACAATTGAAAAGCAGTGATTCTAAAAATACAGATACCCCAAGCGTCGAAGTGAAAGCTAACGACGAAAAGGCTCCGACTGAGAAGAAAAATGAAGATTCGGACGATCTTTTAAACTGGGAAGCGATAAAAGAATTTTTGAAACCGGTAGGTCCACTGCCTGACGGCAAACACCCACAAAAAAACTAGGGCGGAAAAATTAGATGACTACGCGTCCCGCTGATCACGCTTAAATGTAAACACCGGCCGCCGCAAATTAGTTCTCAATTCGTCGCAGTTTATAGCGTGAGTAAAGAAAGTAGATTCCAAAAGAAAATGTCATACAGAGCGCGCCGATTAAGTATATTTGACGATCGAATTGGGTCAGAAATATGAGACAAGTCAGTATTCCCAGTATCGGAAAAACCGGAATGGTCCCAATAGCCCAGGGCACTTTAAATGCACGCTCCATTGCAGGTTTTTTTAAACGTAAAGCAATCACGGCGGCATTGACAGCAACGAACGCGGTCATAGTCGTCAATGCAGCTACGCTTGCAATTGTTTCGACTTTGCCTAGTTTAAGCAAAAGCACAGCTACGGTCAGCGCCACTATTGCCGCAACCCACGGAGTTTTTTGTTTCACGAGTATTTTAGAAAGAACGAGCGGCAACGAATTGTCTTTTGAAATTCCGTATAGAATTCGGCTTGTCGTTAAAAGTGCAATAAGCGCCGTATTAGCTGTCGAAAATAGCGCAATACCTGCAAGCACGCCCGCGATTTTTGGCGAACTCTTAGCTGAAGCATCAGTTAAAGCTGATGCACTTAATGCGAGTTGCTCGGGAGGCATAAGTGCCACAGCCGCCAAGCTAACGAGAACGTAAAGAATGGTGGATATAGCCAAACTTAAAAATATGGCCCGCGGTATATTTTTTTCGGGGTTATTTGTTTCTTCAGCTAGATTCACAATATTTTCAAAACCGAAGTAAGCAAAAATAATAAGTGCCGCGCTTGAAAGTGTGGCCATGGAAGGAGTTGAGATAATTGCAGATCCGAACTTTGGATCTTGCCAACCCAGCCAGATAAACAGAATTAATCCGAACGCCTCAATAGTTGTAAATAAGACATTGACCCAACTGGACTGCTTGATGCCGATCAGATTAATTGCACTGAAAAAAGTGAGAAGGCCGCTCGCCACCCAAAATTGCGGAAGTTCAAGAAAGTATTGCAAGTAACGCGAAAACGCCAACGCAACAGTCGCAGCTGAAGCGCAGCCCGCAAAGGTCATGATAATTCCGATAGTCCCTGCAACCCAACGCTGGCTTTCAAAAGCTTTTCGTAAATAAACATACTCACCTCCGGCATGCGGATACATTGAAGCAAGTTCTGCATAGGATAGCGCAGTCAGTAGGGCGCAAATCGCCGCCAAAATAAAACCTTGCCAAAGACCCTCACCGGCAATTCCAGCAGCCTGTCCGATAATTGAATAAATGCCAGCACCGAGTATCATTCCGGTTCCGTAGAAAGTGAGCATTGTAAGACCAAGAGTTCTATTGAGTGACATACAAAGCGAAGATAACAGGTAAATGAGTTAAACACGACCAAAGCTTCAGCGACGCATGCGGAGGGTATTTTCTTAGGCGGAATAGTCCATGTGCGGTGAAGTTTTACTCGTGCTATTGACTTAAGATAGATCTGGGCGATTTTAAGGTGGCTCGTTACTTGAATGTAGCTATCGAGGAGCCGCTGTTTAAATGATGGATCGGATGAGCCCGTGACAAATGAAAAACGTATAGAACGCTACAAACGCGAAAATGATTTTATTATTGTTGAAGTCGCCGTTAAAAATTCACGTCAGCTTTTTAACGAACGCGACCCGGCGCCGTTTCGCGAACGCGATTTAGACTCGCAATTCGTTATTTATCTAGTGAGCGCGGTTGAAGAATTTTCGCTTCGCACAAAAATGAAGATTCAAATTTTAACTGCTG
>JANPAD010000379.1:0-3336 GCA_031429735.1 Bdellovibrio sp.
TAATACGTTGAACTCCCGCTTCTTTCGCCAGGTTCAAGGCGAATTCGGGTCCGCCTTCAAGACGGTCTAAATGACAGTGTACATCAATCCACTCGAGCATATTTCACCCTTAAGCTGTCAAAGATTAAAACCACGTCCTGATTGCCGCGCGTATCGCGCATGCTTTGCACCAACTGCGTAACCAGCCAAAGCAATTTGTTAACAGATAACGTGTATAGCTTTTTCAGCAATTCGTTTTGGTCGGTATTCAGAATAAATTTGTTTGTATCGGTTTTAAGAATTAAAGTGTCACGCAACATCTGCACCCAGCAACCCATGTTAAACAGCGCCCAAGCACGGTCATCTTTGAATGATTTACGCCACTCATCCCGCAATAGAAAGTCTTCGTCGAAACAGAATTGCTCAAGCAGCTCAAGCGCCTCTTTACGTTCGGCTAAACCTTGCTTGTTGGTCAGTTGATCTAAGCGGTCCAACTGCCCGCGCGAACTGCGATAAGCCCAGTCCGGCAGGCCCGGCTTCAACAGATGCAGGTGTTCGTAGCTGAGGCCCGAAAAACGCATAGTCTGTACGCGGGAACGAATGGTCGGAAGCAACTGACTGGCCTCATTCGCGATCAAAAAGAAAAATAAATTCGGACTGGGTTCTTCTAAGGTTTTAAGCAAAGCATTTGAAGCTTGCTCGTTCATCAAGTGAGCCTGATCAATAATCACGATGCGCGCCAGGCCGATCGGCGCCAAAGAAAGTCTTTCAAGAAGTTCGCGAATGTCTTCAACTTTAATTGCAGGCTTTGCGTATTCGGGATCGGGTTGAATGTTATAGAGACTTTCAGATTGTTGCTTTTCCATGCGTAGGCAAGGGCCGCACAAACCGCAGGGTTTTGCTGACGGGGCTTCGCACACAAGACTTTGTGCAACAACCAAGGCGATGGTTCTTTTTCCAACACCGCTTGGGCCCACCAACAGCATGGCATGCGGCAGACGTGCGTTTTCGCGCATGTGCATCAGCTGCGAAAGCTGGTGGGTGTGTCCGACGTAGCGGTCAATTAAGCGAGCCATTTGCGGTTTTTTAACTCCATTAATAAAATTTCGTAAAGCTCAGCCGGAGATTGCGAGGCGTCGAGTACCAACCAGTTGGCCGGGTCGTTTTTTGCTTGTTTCAAAAAACCTTCGCGCACGCGCTGATGAAAAGCATCGGCTTCGGATTCAATGCGGTCTTCGGCATCACCACCCGAGAATAGGCGTTTCTGCCGGCGCTTCTGCGATTCTTCAACTGTCAGGTCTAATAATATATTCAAATGCGGCTTCAAACCAGCGGTGGCAAAATTATTCAGCCAAACAACTTGGTCTTCCGAAATTTGACGACCACCCGCCTGAAATGCTAACGAACTTGCGCTGAAACGGTCACAAAGAACCCATTGTTTTTTTTCGAGCGCAGGTCGAATAACGAGATCAACATGTTGAGCGCGACTGGCTTCATAAAGTAAGAGTTCCGTACGCGCGGTCGGCGGATCTTCGGACTTATTTAAAATAATTTCACGCAATTCATCGCCCACGCGTGTGCCGCCCGGTTCGCGGGTTTTAACATACTTTAAACTTAATGAATCAAGGTGGGACTGCAACTGAGCCATCAGAGATGATTTGCCCGAACCGTCCAGCCCTTCAAAGGCCAAGAAAAACATAGCTCATAGGTATCTCGTAGAGTGGGTTTTTTGTCATCATTAAACAGTGCGTTAACGCGAGTGATTGAAGGTTTCAACTGGACGAAGTCCATAGATCGTCATAATTTAATCTCTTTTGAAATTACCAGCAACGGAGTCCTATTATGATTACATTTTTAGCTATCATTCATATCATCGCCTGCCTTGGTCTGATCGGTCTTGTTTTAGTTCAGGATTCGAAAGGTGGCGGCGTGTTCACTTCTCAATCAGGTTCAAACTCTGTTTTGGGCGCAACCGGTGCCACTTCATTGGCTCAAACAATGACAAAAGTGGTTGCAACTGTGTTTGCTATTACGTGCATTACGCTTTCAATTTTATCAGCACGCGCTGACAAATCTGTTGTTGATTCTGCAGCGCCAGGTCCGATTCCGACAACAACGGCGACAAACACGGCGAATGGTCTTTCAAATACAGCGGGCGCTTCAGACACGAAAGTTGAAACTCCGGCGCCACAAACCGGCGCGGCACCTCAACCCGTTACGAATGAAAAGAAATAATTGGTTTGTCCCCGGAATTATACTAGCCGGTCTTGTATTGATCGGCTTTTCGCTTTGGGCACCACAAGGTCAGTTCGGTTTTAATTTTAATCAAAAATCCCTCGCCATTATTGTTGAAAAAACAGGTACGGTAACATTTCAAAACAACGAAATGCCGGCCGAAACAAAACTTGAACTCAAACAAAAGCTTGAAGCCCTCGACACCGTTCGCACTAACACCGAATCTGATATTTTAGTTCAGTTCAACGACGGCGGACAGTTCCGTTTGGCCGAAAATTCTGAAGTCGTCTTAGATATTCTGGATAACGGTAGCCCGCTTGTCGTCATCCGCAGCGGTGAAATCACGATCGAAAAATTCGGGACGTCCCCGTCATTCTGGGTGCGCAGCGAAGGCCAACTGTACACCGCCTCCGACTACGTCTTAGTCGATAAAAAAAGCGCACGTAGTTTAAAAGACGAAAGCCCGAAAAATCCGGACCGTGAACAAATCACTCAAGCCGAAATCGAAAGCGTACTGAACTCAAAAAAAGCCGACTTCTTCAAATGCTTCGGTCAGTTGATTCAAAAGAAACCTCAAGCCGCAGGCCAAATGCTTATTTCATTCACCATCGAAAACCGGGGCTACACTTCACAGATCGAAATTTCAAAAGCCGACATCAACGACACGCAATTCAAGTCATGTCTAGGCGAAGTCGTCTCGAGAACAAAATTCCGAGCCTTCGCCGGCAACCCGATCACGACGGTATTCCCGCTCAAATTCGAATAAAGTTTTAATAAGCAGTAACGCAAATTATTTGATTAGTTTAGAAACCACGTAATCAAGAGCATCTTGTCCATCTGGCAGCAACAAGTCAGGAGGAAATCCGGTTTTCTCAATAAAACTGCCATCATTTAGTTTTATAATTTTAGTGCTCATCGAAACTCTTATTCGAGAATGAGGCAAGAGCAGCAATCCTTGATTTCCAAAATGAAGTGTTCCCGCTGTGTTTTGCCCGATCGTAATGACGTTTTTTAATTGTTTAAGCGCCAACAATGTACTTTCGCCGCTGGACCCGCAAGCACGATCCGCCAGTACGAAAATTGGCTTCAAATACCCATTCTCTCGAATTCCTGAATAACTTT
>JANPAD010000380.1:0-5021 GCA_031429735.1 Bdellovibrio sp.
TCATAAAAACAGAGCTTCAAATAAAAGCGGCAGTTTAAATGCCGCTTTTTATTTTTGTCATGGATTTTTCTGAGCAGACATACGAAATTAAAACTCTGGAGCACTTATGTATTCAAAATTAGATCAGGTCGAATCGCGCTACGAAGAAGTGAATATGTCACTTCAGCGTCCAGATGTGGCTTCGAACCAAACTCAATATCGCGCTTTAATGAAAGAGCTTTCTAATCTTGAAAAGATCGTCGTCCTTTACCGCGATTTCAAAAAAAAGACAGCGGGCTTAAAGGATAGTAAAAATCTTCTCATTCAGGAAGCTGATCCTGAAATGAAAGAGATGATCCGAGAAGAAATCAAAGAGCTTGAAGCGGTTCTGCCGGGCCTTGAAGACCAACTCAAAATTGCTTTAATTCCAAAAGATCCGAACGATGACAAAAATATTCTTCTTGAGATTCGTGCGGGCGCGGGCGGCGATGAGGCCTCATTATTTGCTGATGAATTATTCCGAGGTTACGCAAGATATGCAGACACTCAAGGTTGGAAAGCCGAACTGATGTCTTACACAGACGGCAATGTCGGCGGTGCCAAAGAAGTTATCGCGATGATCTCAGGCGACGCCGTTTTTTCTAAAATGAAATTTGAATCAGGTGTTCACCGTGTTCAGCGCGTTCCGAAGACTGAAGCGGCCGGCCGTATTCATACGTCGACCGTAACCGTTGCGGTTATTCCTGAAGCGGTCGTCAACGAAGTCAAAATCGATATGAAAGATATTACCATCGACGTTATGCGCGCCAGCGGTGCCGGCGGTCAGTCGGTGAATAGAACTGAATCTGCGGTTCGTCTCCATCATAATCCGACCGGTATTTTGGTGCATTGCCAAGAGGGTAAATCACAGTTAGCCAACAAAGAACGTGCTTTTCAGATTTTAGCGACGAAGCTTCAGCAGCTTGAAGATGATAAAGTATTAAAAGCGGCTTCAGAAGCGCGCCTTGACCAAATCGGCACAGGTGATCGTTCTGAACGTATCCGAACCTATAACTTTCCACAGACGCGTATTACTGATCACCGTATCGGTTTGACGATTCATCAGCTCGACCAAGTAATGAGCGGTGAATTTGAATACCTGATTGATCCGCTGGTTGCGCATTTCCAAGCCGAAGCTCTTAAAAAGCAGGCGACCAACACATACTGAGAAATAGATGAAACTAAAAGAAGTTTTTGAAAAATCAGTTCAGTTTTTTAAAGATAAAAAAATTGAAACCGCACGGTTTGACGCTGAAATTCTTCTTTCGCATGTGCTGAAGCTTGATCGTTTGCAAATCTATTTAAAATACGAACAACCACTGTCTGAAATGGAAATTACACTTTGCCGCGAAGTCGTACGCCGTCGTTCGCAGGGTGAGCCCGTGGCTTACATCACAGGCGAAAAAGGTTTTTACGGAGAAATGTTTGCGGTAGGACAGGGAGTCTTGATTCCACGCCCCGAAACAGAATCAATTGTCGAAGAGGCGCTCGAGTATATAAAGCAAAATGAAATTTCGAATCCGCGCGTGCTTGATTTGGGTGCTGGCACCGGCTGCATCGGTTTTTCGATTTTGAAACAAAACGAAAAAGCCACGCTGGTCAGTATCGAGCGATCTCCGGCGGCTTTTACCTACCTACAAAAAAACCGTGAAGCTTTAAATTTATCTGGTCGTAGCGTTGTGCACTGTGCAGATGTTATGACTTTTGAGACATCCGAAAAATTTGATATTATCGTGGCAAACCCACCATACATTGACCGGCAAGATGCAGAGTTACAGGATTCGGTCAAAAAATTTGAACCCGACGAAGCCCTATTTGCTCCTGCGCTGGGGTACCAGGATATTGCAAACTGGTCAAAAAAGTTTCGCACACACTTAAGTAAGCCGGGTCTTATGCTTTTCGAAATCGGTTATCAACAAGGTGTAGAAACCAAAAGGCTTTTCTCTGAAGAGAAGTTTTTCAGTCATGTTGCGATTATGAAAGATTTGGCCGGACTTGATCGCGTCGTCAAAGCCGAGCATAATTAAAAAGGTTTTAACCTGATCTTCTCTAAGTAAGGACACGTATGGACAAAATGCTTATCCAATCCGGATACCAGTTGCACGGCACCGTAGCTACAAGTGGTGCAAAAAATGCCGCTCTTCCGATTCTATTTGCAACATTACTCGCTGAAGGTGTTCACACTTTTGATAATGTTCCGATTTTGAAGGATATCGAATCAACTGCAGATCTTTTAAGAAGCCTGGGCTGTGAAACCCTGCGTGACGGACATACTTTCGTGGTGACCGTGCATCCACTCAAATCATTTGAAGCGCACTACGACTTAGTCCGAAAAATGCGAGCCAGTATTTTGTGTTTGGGCCCCTTATTAGCTAAGTACGGCGAAGCAGTTGTTTCATTACCCGGTGGTTGTGCGATCGGCACACGGCCTATCGATCTGCATTTAGATGCGATGAAGTGTCTCGGCGCTGAAATTGAACTTAAAGACGGTTATGTCTTAGCACGCGCTAAAAAATTAAAAGGTGCTACTGTATTCTTTGAAAAGACCACCGTCGGCGGAACTGAAAATTTAATGATGGCCGCGACGTTAGCCGAAGGCACAACAATTATTGAAAATGCGGCGAAAGAACCTGAAATTGTCGATCTTGCCGTTTATCTCAACAAGATGGGCGCACGCATAACTGGATATGGTACAAGCGTTTTGCGTATTGAAGGCGTACCAAAGCTGACTCCAGCCCGTCATTCAATTATGCCCGACCGTATTGAAGCGGGTACTTTGCTTATTGCCGGTGCTATCTCGAGCGGCGAAGTCGAAGTTACAAATTGTCAGCCTCATGATCTCGAAGCACTGATTATTAAAATGCGTGAAAGCGGTTTTAAAATTACAACCACAGAAAATTCAATGAAAGTGTTTCCGGCGACGAACTGGGAGGCCGTTGATTTGACGACTGCTCCGCACCCACTATTTCCGACTGATTTGCAGGCGCAGTTTATGGCGCTAATGACTCTTGCAAAAGGGACCAGTGTTATTACTGAAACGGTTTTTGAAAATCGTTTTATGCATGTGAACGAATTGATGAGACTGGGCGCTGACATCACTCCCAAAATGCAAGTGGCTGTGGTGCGCGGAAAACCTAACGGACTCAGCGCTGCGCCGGTTATGGCAACTGACCTGCGCGCGAGTGCGTCGCTTGTTCTGGCGGGCCTTGTTGCAAAAGGTGCAACAACGGTTGGTCGTATTTATCACTTGGATCGTGGTTATGAAGGGCTTGAAATAAAGTTATCAAAACTAGGTGCGAAAATTAGCCGCGTTAATTAAATTTAAAAACTAGTAAGCTGCAATCAACTGATCGCGAGTTTCATAAAGAACCGTTTTGATGGCATCAGCTCTTTGTTCGGCGCTGACATTCACCAAATCGTTAAAACGAACTTGGGCTTTCGAGATAATACCAGCTGCTTTAGCTGAAACACCTTCTTTTTGAATGCGACCGACAACTTGAGTGAATTTTGTACTGATCGGCGAACCTCCGCTATTACCCATAATTTGACCGGCAATTTCAGGATGATTTTTCACAGTAAATAACAACATACTGTGATTAATTTTTTCGCCCGGCGACTTAAACACTTGCGATGTGACAGCGACGACATCATCTTTTTTGCTGATATCTTTGAGACCGTCTTCAGAAGCTGGGTAACGTGTTACGGTTACAACATTTACCATTGTCGGTTCTTTATATTGAGCAAATGATTTACCTGTTGTCGTCGGCGCCTGCTGAGTAGCTACTTTAGGTTTTGATGAACAAGCTACCGAAAAGGTAACCAATGACAACGTCGCGACAAAAAACTTCATATTATTCATGATAGATCTCCTGAAGTTATTTTTCGGTGGTTTTAAATAATTACTAAAGGCCGGATTGAAAGATATGACGAAGGTCTAGAAAAAATAAAGCCTCAATCAAGGAGGGGCCAAGATTGAGGCTTCTTAAAACATTCGTTACAAGTAACAAAGTTTTGGTAACTACTTAATTATTCGTCAAGGCGCCAGTCTAAGTCTGGGAGGGGATCCGTTTCTTAAACTTAGGGAGCCTTAGGCGAATAATTTAAATTCGAACTAAGCTGAGTTGCTTTTGCGCCGGCTTTGGCTGAAATAACAAGTACTACAACAATGTAAGCCGCTATCAAAAACCGCATCATGAAAACAATCTAAGCAAGCGGTGTGCCAGATTTTAGGCCGCCTAAAAGCATTCAGAAAGAGTTTGAGGGTGAGTCGATCAAGTCGTGGTTCCAGCTTGGAACCGCTACTGGTTCCAAGCGTGGACTTTGGTCATGAGTTGGAACCCCTTTGCTGCTAGTGCTGTAAAAGCAGAAAACTCTTCATTATACTAATAAAGTTAAGGGTTTACGCACCATGAAAGAAACGGCTGATCAGTGGGTTGTTCGTCTCGCAAGCGATCAAGTCAAGGGTCCTTACACGACTGAAGCATTACGCAATATGATCATCACCGGGGCTTTCACCGGTAATGAAGAGGTCTGCCCATATCCTCAAGGTGATTGGCAGATCATGACGAAGCAGCCAGAATTTTATGATGCACTTCTTGAATCACTCGAAAATCCATCTGAATACGACAATAAAAAAGCTATAAAAATGGAAGCCGAAACGGTTGTACGCGCATCACCGCCGCCACCGATTAATAAAGAAATCGGCGATCACAGATCAGGCACTGAAAAAGCTCCGACAGCAGAATTTCCAAAATTTGATTTAAAACAATTCGTCGACAATCAAATTAAATCTGACGAAGATTTAAAGGCGCGTCGGGAAATCATAACCACACCGGCAATTGTACCGCAGATAAATACGGCAGCTCTCGGAAAAGCTATTGAACAAGTACAAGGCCGCGCCCTTGTTACACGTCAAAATAGAGCTGTAGCTCCCTCAGGCTTGTCGGACTTTAAGCCACAACCACCGCCCGCAGATCTTCAGATGACGGATCTGAAACAGCTCG
>JANPAD010000381.1:0-5181 GCA_031429735.1 Bdellovibrio sp.
CTGTTTGCAATGTCACGGTATCTGGCGCCAGTACAACGAACAAAATTTTATAGATGCAGGACTCGTCGTACGCGGTAACCCGGATGCTTCAAAACTTTATTATCGTAATCTGCAGGCTCCGACAGGTCCTGGGCCAAAAAATATGCCGAACGCAGGCAATCCGCCAATCTCCACTGCCGACTTATCGGCCATGCAACAATGGATTTCAGCGCTCTAAACTAAGCGGCTTTATTAAAAGTATCTTTGCAGGCCGATTGTGTAGGCTATTGTTCCGCTGTCATTCATGGAGCCGAAGGTTTGGATGAAGCGGTAGTTGTTTGAGACTTCGATTTGAGAGTGGATGAGCAGGCCCAAACTGGTGGCGCTGCCGGCATCTTTCACAGACACCGCGTTGATCACAAGTTGAGGGCCGATCGAGAATGTTTTTGTGAAGCGGTAACTGATGCAGCCTGAAACCCACTGTGAGGTAAATGATTTACGTGGCGAAACTGTGCCTTGAATTTTGAGAATGTCGGCATTTCCGCTGTGCATGTAAAGATCCGCAAAATATCTCCAGCGGGTTGATAGCAAGCTGTCGTAACCGCCGCCGGCAGAAATAGATGAAAAACTTGTCAGGGCTAAAAACGAAACCTTCGCACCAGAAGTTGTGTCCGTGTAGGTCACCGGAATGACATCTTGCCACGAATTATTTTGCAAGCCGACATAAAATCCGGCAAAAGCGTTATTTGTATAAAACATCAATGAAATAGTAAAAAGAAATTTTACCATGACAAATGCACCTGGGCTTGAAGTGACCATGAATCCGGTACAGATTGCTGTTCAGCGACTGTACGATCATTAATAATTTGGGTGCGTATCTCGGTTTTTTTCCAAGGGAAAATTAAAAACCCAAGCCCCAGTTTATTTCGCGTAATGCCGGTGGCGGATAGGTCATCTTTGTAGGTCTGATAAGTCGAAATAACATTATACCCGCGTTGAAAGGCGATGAGTGATTGAATGTAAGTGTAGAAGCCGGTTTTTTCAGTCGACAGAGCCGTGGCGCGGTCAGTTCTTATGCCGACTTCGGCAATAATCGATTTGCCTTTAGCAAAACCTAAGCGCGTGGTCAGACCGTAGCGTAAAAGATCCAAATAATTATTATTACTTTTCATGACTGTGGCGCCCACAACAAAATCTTTTTCAAGAGTGTACTCGGATGTAAAGCTGAAGCCTTTTTGGCGCAGATCAGTTTCTTGATTCAAATTACCGATGAAGTAATCGCCGAAAAGTTCAAGCTTGTCGAGATTCATTTGCAGGGTCACGCCATGGGTTTGATCATTCTGATTGAGACCAAACTGGTCAAAGCCGCGGCTGAAGGCCGTGTGATCGGGCTGGCGTATGCCGTATGGCTTGTCCATGAGGCCTACGTAAAGAATATAACCCTTCGCCAATTGTTGACGCAGGTAATATTCCTTGTTCACAAGGCTCATCGGTTTTTTGTCGTTTGTCGAAGCGAACCGGCTCGGTGTCGGAACGTAATCCACGCTCGTCATAATAACCGTGTCAGCTTTTTGATCCAGCAAGAAGGCGGTACTGAAGGTCAGCTGCATCGGAATAAACCGGTTAGTTGAATTTTTGGAATCTTCAAGACGAGTCTTTAAAAACATTCCGCGAAACTTGGCGCCGGGGCGAATCCACCACGGAATTTCTGTTGCACCTAAAAAGCCCGACTCGTTACTCAGTTGATCTTCAGAAACGTCGGAGTCAGCCGCGGTAATTTCAGTCGCAAAAAGAGCGCGACCGTAATCGTTCAACGGGCCACCGCCCATGCCGTTGTAATGACATGTGATACAAGATTTATATCCGTAAGAAATAAAGTCAGGGTAGGCCCACGCAAACGTCGGCATCAGCAGTAATGTCGCGAACCAAATTTTGATCACATATTATTGTGACAACAAACCTAAGAGTTGAGCATGCTTAACGCCTAGCGTTTAACTTCAAATTTCTGGGTGAAGTAAGGTTGATCAGCTAGACCCCAAGATTCAACGTTCACTTTCAGCGCGCCATTTTCATTTTTGGACTGAACCAACATGAAATTGAACTCGCGATTGAACTTTCCAGGGATGCGAAGCGGGTTGTCCCACCCGGTACCAGTGTAACTGTGCATCGAGCTTGATGTGATTTCATAGGTTTTGTAGCCGACAGTTTCTGGCGGGATCTGCATGATTTCAGAAAAATGAATATCACCCGAAGCAAAAACGACCGGCGCCGTTGCTGTTTTAAGTTCATTCATGACCTGTTTGAAGTGAGCGGGGTGATTGCTTTGCAAAGACTCTTTATAGCCGAGTTCGACACCGCTAAAAAACTGATCTCCATTGAACAGCCAAGTCGGGGTGGCGTCCGAGTTCAACTGGTTGAAAACCCACTTGTGCTGTTTTTCGCCCCAGTGCGCGAATTCTTCTTCAGGTTTTGTGTCTTTATCAGGCTGGCGGAAGTAGCGGTCATCCAAGAAAATGAATCTTTGGTTGAAGGCCTGCAGAGAGAAATAAACGGATTCATTTTCGAGGTTATAAACACCCGGAATGTTCTGGCCGCCGAAGAACGCCAAAAAAACTTTACGAGCCGCTTTTTTACTGACAAACGTGCGGTCGCTGTCGTTGGTGCCGAAATCGTGGTCGTCCCAAGTGGCAAAAACCGGCTTCAGATGTTTCCAATGATAAAGTGGAAGGCGTTCAAAAGAGGCGATAAAGCGCTGCCAGATATCAAGCTCGGTCGCTTTTGTTCGTTCAACGAACTCGAACGAGTCCACATAAACCACATCACCGTTCAGTATGACAAAATCAGGGTTGAGGTCCTGCATGCGTTTCCACATCGGGTCGATGATATCGTTGAAGCGATAGTCGTCGGCCATGCACGATGCATAACTAAATTTGATATCAGTTTGTTGAATGTCGAGCGAGTTAAAAATACGCGTGTCGACCACCGTTGAAGAACCTCGAAATTCATCCACTATTTTTAAAGTGTAATCGGTATGCGGTTTCAGGCCGGTCACTTTTATTTTGTCAACTTTCCATAATAAAATGTCGGGTTGAATCGTTTCATATTTCTGAACCGTGTATTCGGCACCGCTTGCATCAGTGACCACGTACTTATAACTTTTAAGGCGTGGGGCAAGAACATTAATATTGGTTTCGGTGTCTGAAGTGGGGCCTTGAACAATAACCAGACGTCCTGAACCAAAATCTGTTGATTTAGTGTATTCAAGTGCGGTTTTAAAATTTGGAGCTGACTTATGGGCACAGCTCGTCGCAAGTAAAGAAACGGCAACAGAAAGCACAAGTATCCGTAAAACTGACGGGACCGCTGTAAACATTTAAGACCTCGTTTATAACTGTTTAAATCTATTGAACCCAGTTTGTTCAAAGCTTTACGTGATGACAAATAAAATTCGGGCTGATGCAGTCGCTCCGTAATTTAGTGGCTGAAGTTTGGGCCCTATTCGATTAGCCTATTCAGATGAACTTGTTTGAATCGGGCCTTGATCCCCACTTAAAACCACTTGCTGAAAGAATGCGTCCACGCTTCGTGAATGAAGTTGTCGGTCAGGACCATATTTTAAGTGAGAAGCTTCCGTTAGGGCGGCTGCTTAAAAACGGGCGTCTCGTCAATCTGATTGTGACCGGGCCTCCGGGCACAGGTAAAACCAGTTTTGCCAAAGCGCTGGCTCAAACCGCCAAGGCCACCTTTATGGCTTTGAACGCCGTCGACGCCGGAGTGAAAGATCTGAAGCAGGCAGGCGAGAACGGTCATCAACGCTTGGTTGAACGCGGCGAAAAAACTTTATTATTCGTCGATGAAATTCATCGTTTTAATAAATCCCAGCAAGATGTTTTACTTCCGTTTATCGAACGGGGCGATTTGTATCTTGTCGGCGCAACCACCGAACATCCGAGTTACGAATTAAACCGCGCCTTGCTCAGTCGGTGTCAGGTGATTGAATTTAAACGTCTTGAAGCTGAAAGTTTTCAGCGTTTAGGGAAACGATTCGAAGAGTTTGAAAAAATTAAAATCAATCAGCTTTTAACCGAAGCGACGTTTGAAAACTTAGTCAACTCATCAGACGGCGATGGCCGCCGTTTTCTGAATTATTTAGAATCAGCTTACGAACTTTTTAAAATCAGCGATGAAAACTTTCCGCTGACACCCGAAGTGCTGCATCAACTCGTCGGCAGTAAAGTTCTGGGCTATGATAAAAAATCTGACCAGCATTACGATTGTATTTCAGCCTTTATCAAATCTGTCCGCGGCAGCGATGCTGACGCAGCTTTATATTACATGGCCCGCATGCTCGAAGGAGGCGAAGACCCGGTCTTTATTGCACGGCGTATGATTATTTTAGCCAGCGAAGATATCGGTAACGCCGAACCGCGCGCTTTGCCTTTGGCCATAGCCGGTTTGCAGGCGGTTGAAGCCATTGGTCTACCTGAGGCTGCGATTAATCTAGCTCATGTTGTGACATTCCTAGCCAGCTGTCCGAAATCAAACCGCGCTTACATGGCCTTTAATAAAGCCAAAGCCTTCGTGAAAGAAACGGGCAGTGTGGATCTACCGCCGGCCCTTAAATCTTCTTCAAAAGGTTCGGGCGAGTACATTTATCCGCACGATCAAGAAAAAGCCTACGTTGAGCAGAACTACTGGCCGCCATCACTTGAGCCGCAGCGGTTTTACGAGCCCTCATCGCGTGGCCACGAAAAGCTGATCGCCGAGTATCAAAAGTGGATCAAGAATAAAATTTAAAATCGTCCGGTCATTTTATAAATCAGCTGGAAAATCAAACAGCTTAAAAAGATGTTGCCAACGCTCCGACATCGGCGATTTAAACCGAACTCTCTCGCCCGTTTTCGGGTGCAGAAAACTGAGCTCAGAAGCCCAAAGAAATAATCCATCAAGAGCCAAGGTGTCGCGAAAATAGCGGTTATGGTGCGAATCACCGTGTTCGCGGTCTCCGATAATCGGATGCGAGACCCGGTTCATATGGCGCCGGATCTGGTGCCAGCGTCCGGTTTTCGGCCGGACTTCCAGAAGCGAATACCGGCTGGTATCAAACTTTTTACTAACCTTCACGTTGTGTTCAACTTTGGCCAGCGTGCGGTAGTTGGTTTCGCAATTGACCAGTTGGCCCGTCGTGGTCAGTTCAAGTTC
>JANPAD010000382.1:0-11825 GCA_031429735.1 Bdellovibrio sp.
GTCCTGCTCAGCATTGGCTTTGGCCGTTTCTTGGAGTGAATTTGCGAGATCGCCAAAAGGATTTGCAATTACGTTGACCTTTACTTTTTTTGACTCGATTATTTAATTATGAATGCAGCCGCCCGAAATTTTATTTACGTCCCTTTGTTAGCTTCATTAACAATTCTAGCTAGCTGTTCGACAGTACAATCTCAGGTGACTCAAGAAGGAAATATGAAAACGTGGTTTACTGAAACTGGCTTCAAGAAAATGAAAATCTCAAGTTTTCCCTCTCTTAATGAAAAAATAGCTTCAAAACAATTCGAATCTAATGACCATGAAGCCATTCAATCTTTGGTAGCACGGATCGAAAAAATTGCAGCCAACGGCGACATGATGAAGTCGCTTTCAGAAGATTCAACCTATATAACTTTAGAATTTGCGACCGCTGCAGGCCAATCCGAAACGATCAAACTTTACGAACGCGGATTTAAAACGCCGACCACCGGTTTCAATATCGCGCCTTCAGATGAAGAACGACAACTCGCCATGGACATACGGTCTATTTTGAATGCCCGCCTCGGAGAAAAGCTCCTGAAGGTCGCTGGCGTAACTATTCAAGGCGATGGCTTTACGATTACTTACCTAGGTCATAATTTTCGAAAAAATGACGAGCCCGGAATGCCGACTATAGGGCCGACAAATGAAGACTCTTTTGAAGTAACGGATTCTGCCGGGAATAAAAAGAAAGTTAGCGTTTGGTCAGGACAAACTCCGCCGCAGGACACCCCATTTAATATCAACAAAACAACGTACATTATTTCTACTTTTAAAAACAGCAAAGGCCAGCAGCTTTACCCGGGTTATTTTGAAGTTACAAAAAGTAAAAAAAATATACTACTTCCTGAAGAAACTCCTGGCCTCAAACCTTTAAACAAATAGTCTTTTTAAATTTTCTATTCCAATTTCAAATGCCTTCTAATCTGTCGAACCAGGTCATTCAACACCAAACGCAATGAATCCAACTGCCACAGGCGCGGAGCCCCTACCATTTGGGCTTTTACATGATTGACTTCAGAACTGAAAATTTTATTATCAGCTTTGGCGACCATTGAAATATTAAAACTTGCACCTTGATCGGTAATCACGGCCTTTACCTGACCTGTGGCCGGAAGTCTTTTTAGTTCTTCCTGAATAAAACTTTCAGCGGATTCCATCAAATCGTCACGTGGCTTAAAATTACGACTCACAAGCTCTTCTAGCTCCATCAATATTACCTCCTGTAATTTGAATTCGTAGCGGTGTCAAAATGACAAGAATACCGCTTGAGCTGCATGAAGCAATGGCAGTGCCAAATCTGAGGGTAAAAAATTCAAAAACACCTGTTCTCAATTTAGAACTTAAAAAAGAATTTTCAACCAGAACTCCATTCGCCTTACAAAAAATTAAACATTTACCCTATTTCCTATTCGTGGTTTACTTCAAATATGCCTATACAATGTGGATTCGCAAAAAAAGAAATGGACTGTTTTTTCCCCGGGCTGGGAATGATGGGTTACGGCCAGTCTCACAACGTAGTAAAAGAAAAAGCCACCCCGTTGTTCGCACGTGCCGCTGCCTTTCAAGACGAACAAAAAAGTATTTTCTTTTTTATCAATGTCGAGCTGGCCTTTGCAACGATCGCCGTAAAAGAAGCGGTTACAGAAAAGCTGCAGCTTGCTTTACCAAGTTTAAATCTTTCATTAGCGAATATAATGTTGGTGTCTCAACACACGCATTCAGCGCCGGGCGGATACAGTCACTATCCGCTCTACAACTTTACAATTACTGGTTTTCAAGTAAAACTTTTCTCAAATATCGTTAATGCCTGTGTTGAAGCTGCAAAAGAAGCCTTAAACACTTTGTCCCCTTCAAAAATTGAATGGGGGTCTTATGAAATTCCTTCGGACCAAAATGTTGCGTTTAACAGATCTATGACCGCCTATGCACGCAATCCTGAGGTTAAAGACAGCAGCCAAAAGAAATCGTTTGAAGCCATAGGCCGCCAAATGCAAGGATTGAATATTTACGACCACCAAGGAAATCTACGCGCACATTTAAATTGGTTTGGGGTTCATTGCACTAGTATTTCAAGCTACAACACCCGGATTCATCATGACAATAAAGGTGTGGCAGCTTCGCTACTGGAAAAACGTAAAAATATATTTGCAATCTTCGCACAAGAAGCTGCAGGCGATGTTTCGCCGAATTTTATCTGGGATAAAAAAATTAGGCGCACACGTGGCCCCTATGAAGATCAATATGACAACTCTGCATTTAACGGAGAAATTCAGGCAAATTCTGCAGAAAAGATTATACAAAAAGAAGCCGGCCATTTGGCCGTCGATGGCAACATAAAATGTTCCCATGCTTATTTTAACTTACCTGCAAAGGCGGCAAAAGCAGCGCATGGCCTTGGCTTTTTCAAAGGCACCTTAGAAGGCCCCGGCCTTCCGAATGCAGCTGCGCCGGCACTGAAGCTTATTGCGAACTTAGCAAAGTACGTAAGGCTTTGGACCAATCCTGAAAAACATGCAGAATTTTTTAAATCTCACGGCAATAAGCACATTTTACTAGATCATCGCTTCGGTGATATTTTTGGAATTCCTCTCAGCTTTTGGAAGCGCCTTCCAATTCCTGCTACTGCTGACACAGGTGACATGTTCCCGCTCATGCGAAACGGAGCCCTGGTTACTTTGCCCTGGGTGCCGGAAATACTTCCGTTTCAAATCGTGCATCTTGGCAACGTCACACTAATCGGTGTCGCCGGTGAAATTACCACGGTCGCAAGTGCGCGGCTAAAGTCTGCGATGCAAAGAAAATTTCCGAAGCAAAAAATCATCGTATCTTCTTATGCAAATGCCTATATGGGCTACATAACGACGCCTGAGGAATATGATGATCAGTGTTATGAAGGCGGCCATTGCATTTACGGGCGAAATACTCTTCCTGCTTTTACAGAATATTTCGAAGAACTTGCTGACGGAAACTATTCCAATACACTTTCAAACAGTTTTAAATTCCCGCCTGACGAGCTTTTAAAAAGGAGCGTCGTCGGGTAAGACGGGGCAAACCCTGAAACACTTGAAGTGGCTCTAAAGGCGTCATACGAAGCCCCTACATAGCCGGCATCGACCATGCCATTAGCGTTCCTATCTACCTTCTACCTTTTCATTACCTACAAAGTAGACTTGACTCTACTTTACATGCCTGTAAAGTAGATATATGTCTACTTTACAAAGATATCTCAAAAAACACATTATTGCAGATTTGGCCGAAAAAATGGTTTTTTTGGGCGGGCCAAGACAAGTTGGAAAAACGACGTTTTCGCAGTCGTTGATTGCCCATTACATAGACGGACATCCCGCCTATCTCAATTGGGATGATGTTGAAGATCGTAACAAGATTCAAAACGGCTCTTTTTCTAAAGATTCGACTTTAATTGTTCTGGATGAAATTCATAAATTCATCCAATGGCGCAGACTTGTGAAAGGCTTCTATGACAAACTTAAAAATACTTATCAGTTCTTAATCACAGGATCAGCACGGCTCGATTATTACCGTAAGGGTGGAGATTCTCTTTTGGGCCGATATCACTATTATCGAATGCATCCTCTGAGCCTGCCGGAAGTTGTAAAGTCTTGGGGGTCCAAAGATGTTACGCAAAAGATGACGGATCTTTTGGAGTACGGCGGATTTCCTGAGCCCTTTTTGAAGAAAGATTCGACTTCTTTGCATCGTTGGCACAGACAGCGAAGGGAAAGAATTGTTTATTCTGATATTCGCGATTTAGAAAACGTAAAAGAGATTTCAAACATTGAACTTTTGATTCAAGCACTTCCTGAGCGCGTAGGGTCTCCATTGTCTCGTAAAAATTTGGCACAAGATCTTCAGGTTGATTTTAAAACCATTGAAAAATGGATCAGTATTCTTGAAAATGTTTACTATTGTTATCGCATCTTGCCTTTTGGACCGCCGAAAATAAAGGCCGTAAAGAAAGAACAAAAAATTTACTTTTGGGACTGGAGCGAGTTAGAAGATGTTGGGGCAAAGTGGGAAAACTTTGTAGCCAGTCATCTCTTAAAGTACTGCCATTTTATTGAAGATACAGAAGGTATAAAAATGGAAATTCGCTTTTTAAGGGATATTGAGGGTCGAGAAGTTGATTTTGTCGTTCTAAAAAAAGGTAAGCCCCTTTTTGCAGTTGAATGCAAGACCGGCGAAAATAAAACATCGCCACATCTTAAATACTTTTCCGAAAGAACAAGTATTCCGATGTTTTATCAGGTTCATAAAGGCACTCGAAGGCAGATGATGTCAGATAGAATCTCAGTGTTGCCATTCTCAGAGTTTTGCAAAGAACTGAATTTGATTTAAAATTTTGGAGGTGACGGAGGAGGCCTCTCTAAGTAGCTTTAATTATTCGACCAACGCTGGCCTGGGACTACAAAGCACCGCACTTTTAAGAAAGATTCATTTATTTTAGATGCGGAAATGACCTAGCTAACGCAATTCCGCTAAGCCAAAATACTGCAAAATTCACAGATATCATTAGGCCTACCTTAACTATAACGGCAAATAAAATTGCATGAATCCTGTATTTTCAAACATGCCACTCATTTCTTCTGAAGTCAGACCTAAACGATTGTACATATACCCTATTCGAATAAAGGCCTGATCCTGAATAAACAACTGCAACCCAGCAGATAATGATTTTTCATCTTTAACATTTTCATGCCCATCACCATACTGATCATACTGCAACTGAATGTTCATCTTTTGCGGTTTTACCGCGTAATCAAGTCGAGAAAAGTATCCTGTCGTTCGATAACTCTTATTTAAAGTTGAATCGGTATCCAAACCTTGCGAATACTCAAGAGCTAGATCAAACTTATCCCATCTTAAAGAAT
Organism: Bdellovibrio sp.; assembly: GCA_031429735.1. Classification (GTDB taxonomy): domain Bacteria; phylum Bdellovibrionota; class Bdellovibrionia; order Bdellovibrionales; family Bdellovibrionaceae; genus Pseudobdellovibrio. Next base: position 4,929 of record JANPAD010000382.1, read on the forward strand.
AATCAATGGCACCATGTTGGCGGAGCAAAAGAATTGACCTATCCGCGGCTCCACCCGGATGACTGGCTCTAAAGGATTTATTGGGAGTATGGTCCATAAAATTGGAATAGCCCCAACTATTTCCGTTAAAGTAAGACAAACCAATTTTTGATGATGAAAATTTATTACTTAATCTCACAATAAGCGGCATCACATTATTTTTTATACTCTTGTTGACGACCCCTATGGGTTTTCCCAGGGAATCCGTAACGATCTCTTCCGTAAATCCCGGCCCATCTGCAAGTCCTATCGTGTAGTCAATTTCGCCCAAAAACCCCGACAATTCGATTCCCCGGTCACTGACAAATCCCAAGTTTTTTCGGGTGAGTGGATAAATTGGATTTGCCGGCGAATCAAGTACCGCATCAATCCCCCACTTAAAACGGAACCGACCAATTTTAAAGGCCGTGCCGGCCGGTAAAAATGAAGTATTCGAAAAAATAGCGTAAGCGAATCCGTGGTCATCACCGATTTGATCTTCTAATCCCGACTGTTGCGACGTTGGAAGCAGTTGCTCCACCAAAAGAGAGATATTATCGCCGATGTTTCCTGTAATATTTAACTCATCGACATGAACAACTGTACCCGGAGCGTTGTTTCCAACTGCCATATAACGAACATCAAATAGCACTCCAAAATTCAGTCCACCAAAATCACCGATACCAATGTCATCTTTTTTCGTTTCTTTTTTTTCTGCAGGTTTATCGAGATTTGGGCTTTCTAAATCAAATCCTTGAGCAGCCGCAAAATTTGAAAAACAGAAGCTAAAAAACATTACCGTCAAAATTATTAACCGTTTCACGCTTTTCTCCTAAAAACTTCGGACCACCAAACTTCATACAAAATTCGAATCGCCATAAAACCCCAACCTATGACAGACATAGTGCCTGCTAAAGCAGAAAAAATTTCGTATTTTCCGCCGCCATACTTAATCGCCCACCACGACGGCACATCTAAAAGTCCCGCCGAAAGCGCAAGGGTGATAAAAACAATCTTCCAAGACTCTCGTAATTTAGAAAAAATAAATATTGAACCTGTTATGAGGTACATAGTTCCATGTCCAAAGAAATGTGCATGTGAAGTCGCTACTAATTTTGGTAACTTCATGTAAAAGAAATATTCTGAAGCTGATTTAAAATCGATTGTCGCTACCAAATAGACTTCCCAAAGCGCAAAAATGTGAACTAACCCATAGGATAAAATGGCCAACGTAATCGCTACTTTACCACTCAATGGAAAATCCTCGAGGAGCGCAGGCGGAACCCATTCTTTTCTCTTTTTTAAAAAAACGTAAGTTACCAAAGAAGCGCCCAAAACTAAATAAATTGAAAACAAAAGCAGAGTTTTATCCGCATAGGGAAACATTGATTCCGGCGAGACGACTTTTGCCGGATCTTGTTCGCCGAAATCTAAATTCTGCCCGAAGCTCAAGATCGGAAAAAGAAATGTTGGACTCACCAAAATATATTTTATCCACTCGTTAACATTTTTTACCAGATTTCTCATTATTCGAAGCCAAATTCAGCTTGTAACAATAATTGGCTTTCAAACTCTCGTTCCTTAGTTATTGGAAGCCGATAGCCCACCCCAAGCGCATTGTCGTTCGGTATTTTAAATTTCCAAGCTAAAAGAATATTGGTGGACGACATATCCTGGCCGCTCTCACCACTCAATTCGACAACCGGAAAAATATTTTGAGTCAATTTGCCTAAAAGCGAAATTTCCCATTCGACCATTTTTTCGACTGGGTTATAATGTACGACTGAATTAATGGCAAAAAGTGGGATCTGCAAATAGGCAAAAGAAATTCCATATAAAGCTTGGGTTCGGTTGTCTTCGGTAGACCCCGTCGGAAATTCAACTTCGCCAATAAGAGAAATACCACTCTGCCCATCGTCAGACCTGAAGACCGCATACTGCAGCATCATCTCCGTTGCCGTATGAGTCCTAACAGCATCATTTCTCAAATGAAGTCCCAAGCGGTCAATTAGCCCAGCCTCAATATGAAAGCCATAGGTTCCGCTGGCCACACCTGCGCTTCGTTCCTCAACTGACATAATACGAACACTGACTTCTCCAGGTCCGTCCGGCATGCCCATATGGGTCAGAAAGGGATGAACCAGAGCGTGGTGATCACTTACCATAGGCGCCGCATTGACGGCCTGATCAGGGTCTAGCTCGTGCTCTGCGCCCTCAAGGGCGATTGCCAATGAAGTTGTCAACAAGACACTTGACACTAGAACAACTTTCCTTAAAAAATGCATACTCATACTTTGATCCTTTCAAAAACGATTTTTTATCTTTGCTAAAGACGACGTTCATAATCAGCAAAGACTTTTTTACTGCCTCAACAACTTGTTCTGACTCAGTCACCAAAGATGGAGACACCGGTTGAATGTCTTTACTAATTTGTAAGTTCGATTCAGCGGTTTTGTCTTTGAATTGATCCAAAAACTTTTTGTCATCAAGATCTTTGTTGAGTTTGTTTTTGATCAAAATAATATTTTTAATTTTTCCGGACAAATCAACGCCAATTCCAACGATGAGTTTTTCCGGATTACGATTTGGGGTAGAAAACAGAACTACTCCGGCACGCACCGATTTGCCGTCCTGGTCTTTAACTGCAAAATAGAACGTCGGAACAGTGTCTGCTTCAATAAGTTTGCTATTTAAGTCCTTTTCAATTTTATTCTTCTGCTCTGGGTAAAGAGTTCCTTCCAGTGTCGAAAATTTGCTTACGTCCGGAAATATCTTTTTAAGCTCTTCAAGAGGTAGCATGTACTCTTCAATATGGCTGAGCCATTCGGTTGGCTTAAGCGGGGTCGAGAGAGAATCACCCGGATTAGATTTAGATTTAATTTCGGCAATATTTAAAGCACCGTCTTTATCCGAATCTCTACTTTCAATAGTAACAAAGGCGGCCGGTGTCATGCCAAAGCGCTGAAAATCTTCACCGTATGAATTGACCTGCGATCCCCCACCCTTGCTGTGGCATAAAGTGCAAGATGTCGCGTATCCGTATTTTCTTTCCCACAAGCGTTTGTAAGATGGCAAAGCCCACAAAGTTACACTGCTTAAAAATACGCAAAAAAATGTAATGAAAAAAAATTGATACTTCTGGGATATGTTTGACATTACTCTAACCTTACTTCTTTTCAAAAATTACGTTAGTAATTTTCAATGCTTTTTTAACAGCTTGTGCGACAGCATCGGATGCTTTTTCAGCGCCCGCCACAGGCTGGTAGTCTTTATTGACAGCAAACGAATCTTTGGAGTTTTTACCAACGAATTGCTTTAAAAAATCATCTTGAGCTATTAATTTGTTTTCGGAATGATCCCAAACGTCAATCTTCTTAACCCCGCCATCGAGTCCCATCGCGATCGATATTTCTATCACTCCATTTTCTCCGATTCCGTCTTGAAAAAGTATTATTCCATTTTTTTTTGTTTTCTTTTCCTGGGCTACTTCAGCAAAGTAAAATGTTGGACTTCTATCCTGAGCCCCAATTTGAAGAGCATCGCTTTTCAAATCTGTAATTTGGCTGACCGTCAAACTTACTTGCTTGGATGTAAAACTTTGCGCATCCGGCCAAGCTTGTCTTAGTCTTTTTTCAGGCCATTTTTTTTCATGTCCGATCGCAGCACTGACCAAGAAAAGTAGCGCTAAGCTGATATATTTGATTTTAAATGTTTGCATTTGTGCTCCTGGATTGAATTTAACTCGTGTTCACAATAGGAAATATGACAGCGGTCATAAAGTGCCGATTTTATTAAAAACTGCATGAAATTTTAATACATTCGCCGTCAAAATTGCCCAGACTGACGCCAATTCAGGATAGCTGTTTTTTATCTTGCCTAACTCTGCGGTTGATATTTCTTAATTGTTCTATTTTCAAGCTTCATTAATTTGTTTTCACCGGCCTTACGAAGAAAAAACGAATGAACCAATGACCAACATACTCCCGCGACAAAGGTGTAAACTGCTCCAATCGTTAAAACGGCTAAAAAGTCTCCAAAGCTAAATCCCACGCCGGTTTGTGCCATTTGTGTAAAACTCATGCCGTGAAACAGTTTACTTGTTGCTGCTAATATTGCTTCCGGCGCAATGACATAGAGAAGCGCGCATAGTGAATACGAGACTGCCCAAGTGGCGCTGAAACTTAATCCGTCTATAACCGGATGGCCAGGCGTGGCTGCATGGGTACTTTGAACGACCCCATCTCTTCGAACTACATCTTCGTCGCTCTGAAACTGTGCGACTATTTTGTTGTACTGATCTTCGGTAATTTCACCCTTTGCAAATCTGCGTCTCAATATAATATACGGGTCAAGACTGTTAAATCTTACACGTTCAGGGACGTTGTAACCAAATACTCCCACCATCGCAAAGATCCAAAAGGCCCACCAAAAAAAATGCATTCCAAAAAACGGTTCATAGGCGTACATAAGATCCTCCTTGTCTATAATATTGACTTCAAATTAGCGTTTTACTTTTTTATAACTGAATTCTTCTTTTCAGTCTTTTCTGAACCGGCCTTGGCATTTACCTTTTGATCTGCAAGGTATTTTTGGTGTTCAGCAGGTGAATGTTTACCGTTGTGGCCCAAAGCTGGGTTGGTATTGCTTCTAGTACTTTTAGTCTCACTTTTTTTAGAATTCATAAATACTCCTTTTTACTTAGATTGTTTTTAGTAGGCTTCCTACCTATTTTTGGTGAATGCAAAAGCATAGCCACTAAGTCGGCACACTCCATGCTATCAATTATTATGTGGAACATTTAGAAGACTCTCAACTGAGTCTCCGTTTGACTTAGGGTTAAAACTCCTCGTTTGACGCGTAATAATACCCCAACTCAAGGAGCCGTGTGAGCACCCTCGAAACAGGCAATTCGACAATTCATCAAGATCAAAAGAATCACTTAAAGGGGTCAAAACATGAAAATCACGATCACTTTATTGTTCCCCCTGGTAAAAAAATTAATTTAAAAGATTATGATTCCGGATTTACGAGCCATTATAAAGACAAGGATGAAGCTTCAATCAAACTTCGCAAAGACGTCAAACGACTCGCTAAATACCAAGACGTGCTCTATGCCCAGAATACATATGCGGTACTTGTCATGCTGCAAGCGATGGATACTGCCGGTAAAGATGGGGTCATCAGACATGTGATGTCGGGTGTGAACCCCCAGGGTACGCAAGTCCATTCCTTCAAGGCGCCATCCGCAGAAGAACTCAGTCACGATTTTCTTTGGCGCAATATGAAGGCTTTACCGGAACGCGGTGGAATCGGCATTTTTAACCGTTCGTACTATGAAGAGGTGCTGGTTATTCGCGTACACCCAGAATTACTGGAAGCACAAAATTTACCACCGATCGCCAAGGATAAAAATATCTGGAAGCATCGTTTTGAAGAGATTAATAATTTTGAAAAATATCTTGTACGAAACGGAATTGTAGTTTTGAAATTCTTTCTGAATCTATCTAAAGATGAACAAAAGCGCAGGCTACTTGCGCGTATTAACAAGCCGGAGAAAAATTGGAAGTTCTCAATTAACGATGCAAAAGAGCGAGTTCATTGGGACGACTACATGAACGCTTTTGAAGACACCTTAAATCACACCAGTACAGAGCATGCACCGTGGTATATCATCCCAGCGGATAACAAGTGGTTTACTCGCACAGTTGTCGCTGATGTTATTGTTGAAAAACTCAAATCCCTCAATTTAAAGTATCCAACTGTGAGTGAAGAGCACATGAAACATCTGATCGAAGCTAAAGCACTTTTAGAACATGAAACACCCTAACGGAAAGGCTACAAAATGAAAACAAGTGTAATTGAAGTCCGCGATATGCTGTCAGTACTTAGCGTGCTTGGAGTAGAAAAAATAATTAGCAAAGTGCCCGGTGTTGAAAGCGTCACAGTGAACTTTGCTGCGGGAAGCGCAACAGTTCGCTACGACGAAACCAGTCTTAAAGCCTCCGAAATCAAGGCGGCCGTCCATCAGCTTGGATCTGCATCTGAAGAAGCTGATTCCTTACCGCCCGAACCCATTCAGGACAAAGTTAATTCTGAAACTGTGACGCCCACGCCGGTTGATGATCCCCCTGCCGAAAATGAAAAGTCAGAAAATCCTAAGTCTGAAGGAAATACAAATGAACCTTCCGCATAGAAAGGTTGGCTCAAAATGAAAACCAGCGTCATTGAAGTCCATGATATGCTGTCCGTGTTAAGTGTACTTGGCGTAGAAAAAAGAATTGGCAAGGTGCCTGGTGTTAAAAGCGTTACGGTTAATTTTGCTGCAAAAAATGCAACTGTTCGCTACGATGAAACTCGGCTTAAAGCGTCCGAAATCAAGACATTAAGTCACCATTCAATATCTGAATCTGAAGAAGCTGATTCGAAGCCAGAACATCATCATTTAGAAAGCCCTGCTAAGCCATCTGAAGAAAAAGAAAACACAGAAGATCACTCAATGCATTCCTCAACAACAGCAGACAACTCGCCCGAAGACAAAAAAACAATGACAACGAAAATACCTGATTCTGCTCACGATGGAGAACACGCAAAACATAAATCAGGTTCTATGTCGCAAGCAAAATCTGAGATGGCTCACGATATGGGTCACGGTGCCGGCATGAGCATGGACGCCATGGTTCGAGATATGCGAAACCGTTTTTGGATCTGCTTGGTCTTTACTGTTCCGATTTTTATTTACGCACCGATGGGAGGCATGTTTAAGCCACCGCCTGTACCTTTTGGCTTAGATTTAAGTATCTTGCTTTTTTTACTAGGCAGCGCTGCGATTCTATACCCAAGTTGGCCTTTCTTTGTCTCGGCCTGGCGCGAAGTTAAAAA